>CAMPKR010000194.1 GCA_946887345.1 uncultured Bacteroidota bacterium
GGATTATGACCAGGCTGATTATGTAATATTTAAGCGTGAGTGAGCCTAGCGTATGGTAGAATTGTTCATTCTTCTGTTTCTCGTTCATGTAGTGCAACGACATAGTCCATGCCAATATAGCTGCTATGTAATCGAGCAGTATCATTTGGCGGATGGCTTGTCGTTTTAGCGGATCAAGGGGCATAATGGCAAAAGGGGTTAATAAGATATAACTTTTATGTTGTCCAGCAATAGATAACCTTCAGATTGCTCTTCCTCCAGTGATGTTTTAATAATCACCGAGAACTTCAGAGGGTTGGCAAACTGTGTAGTATACCGTTGAACATTCACATAGAATTTGCCCCAGGAATCTTTTGGTTTTATGCCGGCCAGGTAAGCATATTGAACTGTACCGTTTGAGGGCAGTACAAGTATGCCCACCTGGAAAGTAAGATTGCCCTTGTAATTTAGTTCCAGGTATCCTTGGGTATTGGGGTAAACAGTTATGCCGGCCAGGCATTCAGCCGTTGCCATACCGGGGCCAAGGCTAATGCAACCGGAGCCGCCGCCCTCAAGCACAGAATCCTGCCCGGTAACACGCCTGATGCTGGTGTCGCCGGAAAGCTTGCTGAAGCTGTTGCTTGTCTCAAAGTCTTCTATCCAATATTTAAGATCTGGTACATACTGCGTTTCCGGTGTAATGTTGATGACCTTCCCCGGTGTGGCGGTAATGCTCTCTTTATGAAAAGCGAAAAACGGATAGGTAAGCTGGTAGTCTTTCAAGCCCTGGTTGTTAACTCCGGGTGCCAGTTGTAGCTCCTGTGTGCCGTTTGCCAGCACAGGTATAGTGGCCGGAAGATCAAAAACACCTATTGGGTTGCCGTCTATATAGGCCCAGACACTGGTAATGGCCTGGTTAGCGGAACCTGTGAGGTTAGGATTGGGATTGGAGAATTTGAAAGAATCGATATGCACATAAGTAGGTATCTCTTCCTTCGGGTTAATGATATTGCAGGCAGAAAAACCAAGGCCTGCTACTGTTAAATATGTTGCTGCTACTACTTTCTTCATTTCTTATAAACGCTATCTGCCAATCAGGCATTGTGCATTTCGTTGTGCATACTCATTTTTTTCAGCACCTGGTAAGCCACATCCATGGCCTGGTAGCCGTCAATAACCGAAACCCTGACCGGCTTATCATTCAGGATCGCTTCTGCAAACTCTGCAAGCTCGCTATGGATGGCGTTGCTGAGCGGGATATCAGGCATTTCTACCGATATCAGCTTTTTCTCTCCATTTACTGTTTCCAGCGGAATGTCGAGCATCCCCGCCGCTCCTCCCTGGTCTTTAAGACGTATTATTTCGGTCTTCTTATCCAAAAAATCTATACTTATGTAGGCATCGCGTTGGAAAAGCCTCATTTTTCGCATTTTTCTGAGCGATATACGGCTGGAGGTAAGGTTGGCAACACAGCCGTTGTCAAACTCGATGCGGGCATTGGCGATATCTGCGGTTTCGCTCATCACGGCTACACCACTTGCCGATATCCTGCGGACATTTGATTTTACCAAATGAAGGATGATATCAATATCATGTATCATCAGGTCCAGGATAACTGAAACATCTGTACCACGTGGGTTGAACTGGGCCAGCCTGTGCGTTTCTATAAACATAGGGTTGAGCTGTATATCTCCCAGTGCCAGGAAGGCGGGGTTATAACGCTCCACATGTCCCACCTGGCATTTTACATGGGCTTCCTTTACCAGGGTCACCAGTTCAATGGCTTCTTCCAGGCTGTGGGCGAGGGGTTTTTCTATAAAGAGGTGTTTTCCGCTAAGCAGGCATTTTTTAGCTACTTCGTAGTGAGTAGTGGTGGTAGATACTACATCGGCTGCATCTATGGCGTTTATCAGCTCCTGCTCGTCGGTATAGCGGGGTATATTGTATTGAGCCTGTGCGGCCTCTGCATTACTATCATCCGGGTCATAAAAGCCAACCAAATTCACTCCGGGCACTTCTTTCCACTGTTGTATGTGGATCTTGCCAAGATGTCCGGCTCCAAAAACTCCAACTTTCAGCATGATTGCTACGCCTCGTAAATATTAAATAAGATTATATTGAATTAAGCGCTGCAAGATAGCAATAAAAGCCCATTAAATAATGCCTTCATCGGCCATACTGAGGTATCCCGTGCCTGCAATAATGAGGTGATCCAACAGCTTTATATCCATAAAAGATGCGGCTTCTTTTAGCTTCAGGGTAAGTTCCTTATCGGCCGAGCTGGCTTGTTTATTGCCCGAGGGATGATTGTGAGCTATAATGAGCTGGTTGGCATTCAGCAAAAGGCAATTTTTCAAGATAAGCCTTATATCGGCCACGGTCCCGGTCATTCCACCGTTGCTGATCACCTCGTGGCGGATCAGCCTGTTGGCCTGGTTCAGGTACATAACGGCAAAGGCCTCATGATTCAGGTCTTGCAGAATTGGAACAAAAATATCTGCGGCGTGCTCACTGCTGCGAATGGTAGACCGCTGTATGCCCTCCGCCTGTTGCCTGCGGCGGCCGAGCTCCAGGGCGGCTGCTATAGTAATGGCGCGGGCTTCACCAATGCCCTTGGTTTGTTTCATTTCATTCAGGCTCAGGCGGCCGAGTTCGTGTATGTGGTTATGAGCCAGTGCAAGCACCTCGCGGGCCAGATCTAGCGCCGACTTTTCTTTGGTGCCGCTGGAGATGAGGATGGCCAGAAGCTCCGCGTCGCTGAGCGACGAAGCTCCTTTTTGAAGCATTTTCTCGCGCGGGCGCTCATCTTCAGCCCAGTTTTTGATGCTTGTAAGTTGCATGGCAATTCAAAAGTACAAGGCCAGGGCTGATATAGCTGATAATTGTGGATAGCTTTCATCAATTTGGCTTATTTGCTTATTATCTGTTTTCTGGGCAGGCCGCCTTATTTTCGTGCTACATAAAGCAAAGGACTGGAACAAGACTGTATATATCTGCCATATAAAGACACCGGCAATTTTTCGAAGCTGGTGACCGATTACCTTGACGAAAAGGAAGAGCTGAGAAGTTTTTACACTTTCAGCCCCTCTAAGGCAGGCATTTTAGAGGCTGCAGAGCGCAGAGCTGATTTTCCCATCAACCATAGTCTCTTGGTTGCCACCTTAGAAAAGCAGTACGCCGGCTTACGGCAGCATGAAAATGTTGGTCGCAATATTTCGCTGCTTAAAGAAAAGAATACCTACACTATTTGCACTGCTCACCAGCCCAACCTGCTTACGGGCTATCTCTATTTTGTTTATAAAATTCTGCACGCCGTAAAACTTGCTGAAGAACTGAATAAGGAATGCCCCGAAAAGAAATTTGTGCCCGTTTACTATATGGGTTCTGAAGACAATGACCTGGATGAACTGGGCACCTTTCGCTATGGCGGCCAAAAGTATGTGTGGGATGGTGCAGGGCAAAACGGCGCAGTAGGCAGAATGAACACAAAAGGACTGGACGTAATACTCGGTGACCTGTTTAAAACTATGGGCCCGCCCGGAGATCACTATAATTCTTTAAAAGAAATAATTTCTGCTGCTTACCTGCAGCATAACACGATAGCTAAGGCGACTCTATACCTCGTAAACGAACTATTCGGCAGATTCGGTTTGCTGGTCCTTGACCCGGATGAGGTGGAACTGAAGCGCAGTTTTATACCAGTGATAAAGGACGAATTGCTACACACTACTTCATTTGATATTGTATCAGCCGTAAATGCGAAGCTGGAAGAAAACTATAAGATTCAGGCCGCGCCACGCCATATCAATCTCTTCTACCTGGAAGATGACCTGCGCGAAAGAATTGAGAGGCAAGGCGATAAATGGCGTGTGGTTAATACCACAATAAGTTGGACAGAGGCAGAACTGTTGAAAGACGTAGAAGAGCATCCCGAACGTTTCAGTCCGAATGTGATACTACGCGGCCTGTACCAGGAAACTATTCTGCCCAATGTGGCTTTTATAGGTGGTGGCGCCGAGGTAGCCTACTGGTTGCAACTGAAAGAAGTTTTTACTCACTATGGTGTTTTCTATCCTAATGTGCAACTAAGACAATCTGCGTTGTGGATAGGTGCCCGCGAGTCAAGGATGCGCAGGCAACTGGAACTGGGAATTGCCGACATATTTGCTGCTGAACTGGAATTGCTGAAAAGATACATAACGGCTAACAGCAGCGATGAATGGCAAACCGCTGAAGAAGAAAAAGCGATGGAAGCCATAATGCAGCAACTGAAAGAAAAGGCCGCTAAAGTGGATGTTACACTTAGAGCCTCAGCGGAAGCTTCGCTGGCTAAGATGAAATACCAGCTGCAGGTGCTGGAGAAAAAGATGCTGCGTGCCGAAAAAAGAAAAATGCATGTGCAGCTCAATAGGATAAGCAATCTTAAAAATGCCCTGTTCCCCGCCAATGGATTGCAGGAGAGGGTAGAAAATTTTGCCGGGTATTACCTGCAATATGGGGCAAGCTATTTCGATATATTGAAAGATGCCATAAAGCCCTTTGATGCGCTGTTCCTCGTTGTAGAAAGCTGCGATGATACTCAGGCATAATTTTTGCTACTTTGCAATGGGATAAAAAAACTATCATGAAAAAATTCTTACGATCACTTATTACAATTACAGTACTTACACCGGCAATAGCTTTCGCACAGCCGAAACCACCCATAGTGATACCCAATATAGACTTTGGCGTAAAAGCGGGTGCTAACTTTGCACAGCTCAACGGCAAGAGTTGGGACAATGGCTACAAAGCAAATTTTCTCGGTGGCTTTTTCATCGGTGTCAGAATCAAGAAAGTAGGTGTGCAGGCTGAGGCATTTTTTAGCCAGACGCGTTATACTACTACAGGCAAAAAATTCTATGAGATATATCATACTGACCCGGGAGTTGTATTTAACCCTATGGTGGATTCTGCAAAAGAGCGGAGGTTCAATGTAGGATACCTGAACATACCTGTGCTCTTCCAGTTTAATGTATTGCCTATGCTTTGGGTACAGGCTGGCCCGCAATACTCCGGTGTGGTAACGGTAAATAACCCTGATGAACTGGTGCAGGATGCGAGGGGCCTGTTCAAAAGCGGCAGCTTTTCAGGCGTAGTGGGTTTGGAGGCAAAACTGCCTATGAACTTTTTGATTGGCGCGCGCTACATCTTCGGCCTGTCTAACAGCAACAATACCCGCATATCCGGAGCCTGGCAGCAAAACGTTATCCAGGCACATATAGGGTATAGC
>CAMPKR010000195.1 GCA_946887345.1 uncultured Bacteroidota bacterium
AATTAATTTCTTTAAAATGAGGTGGTTGTAAGAGTGCAGCCTGCCTGCATTCTCGCATTTAATTTGCACATTTGCACATCGGTATGGGTTTCTCGCATTTTACATCCCTGGTACGTAAAGACCTTCTTATAGAGTGGCGGCAAAAGCATACGCTATTTGGCGTGCTGCTCTATGTAGGCTCCACTGTATTTGTAGTATATATGATGAGCGGGCAACCTGATGCCAAGATATGGAATGCCCTTTTCTGGCTTACCCAGCTGTTTGTGGCTGTGAACTCGGTTGCCAAGAGCTTTCTGCAGGAGCATCCTAACCGTTTCAGGTATTATTATACATTGGTAAAGCCACAGCAGTTTCTGCTGGCCAAGATGCTTTACAGTATAATACTTATGCTGATAATGAGCCTGGTGAGCCTGCTGCTGTTCTCTATTATGCTGGGATGGCCGCTGGTGCAGACGGGGCTTTTTGTATTAATAAGTATGGTAGGTAGTATCAGCCTTTCTGCGGTTTTTACCTTTTTATCGGCTATCGCAGCCAGGGCCCAGCAGAACGCGGCATTGATGGCTATTTTAGGTTTCCCGCTGGTAACTCCACTACTGATGATGCTCAGCAAGCTGGCTGTGAAAGCCATAGCGCCCGTATACCAGGAAGGCTGGTGGCAACTGGCCGCTGTACTCTTGCTGCTGGATGTGCTGGTGATCATCTTAGGGACTGTGCTTTTCCCTTTCCTGTGGCAGGAGTGATGAATGTGAAAATGTGAAAATATGATAATGTGAAAATCGTTTATAACCATATCATCACATTCCTGACATTTCCACATGAAAAACCCTACATTTGCAAAAATTTTCTCAGCGGCTATGCGCAGTTCCTGGTGGAAAGTGCTCTCAGTTCTCTTACTTGCTTTCACAATTATCGGGGGAATCCTGATGCCGGTTCCGCGACTCCACATTCTTAACGAAACCATCCGCAACCTGTACTTCCACGTGCCTATGTGGTTTGCTATGATGGCTTTGTTTACAGCTGCTGTGGTATACTCTATAAAGTACCTGCGAAGCAACAATCTTGTTCATGATATTTATGCGGTAGAGTTCACCAAAACAGGTATCGCTTTCAGCATATTCGGGATGGCTACAGGAATGGAGTGGGCCAACTATACCTGGGGGTCACCATGGAGCAATGACCCCAAAGAACTAGGTACTGCACTGTGCATGCTTACCTACTTTGCCTATGCCATACTTCGCGGTGGACTGAAAGATGAAGAGAAGCGTGCTAAGATAAGTGCGGTATACAACATTTTCGCATTTGCCCTGATAGTACCTCTTCTGTGGGTGCTGCCGCGTATGGTAGATTCGCTGCATCCCGGTAACGGTGGTAATCCAGCCTTCAAAAAATATGATCTCGACAGCGATATGCGCATGGTGTTCTATCCGGCAATATTAGGTTGGATACTGCTGAGTTTCTGGATAGCAACATTGAAGATAAGGACCAGCCTTATCAGCTATGGCAGAGAGAATAATTCACTTAATCCTAAAAAATACATCTAGATGGGTAAAGGTTCTTTTTTTGCAATACTTATGCTGCTTGCAGCGGTAGCCGGAAGAGCTCAAACCGCAGATGCGGCAATGGCTGACGGCATGCGTGCAGATGGTAAAATTTACGTGGTCGTTTTAGTATTAGCCACTATATTTGCGGGAATTATCGCGCTCCTGGTACGCATGGACAGGAAAATAAGCAAACTCGAAAAAAATAATCTCAATTCTCATAACTAAAATAATATGTCAGAAACAGCAACCGCCAAGGCAGTTAAAGCAGCACATTACAGCTTCTTCCAGGGCGTAGAACGCAACTTTGATAAGGCCGCTTCCTATACCCGTTTCGAAAAAGGTATCCTTGAGCAGATAAAGGCTTGTAACTCAGTTTTACAGATGAAGTTCCCGGTGCGTATCGGTGACAAGATAGAAGTAATAGAAGCATACCGTGTACAGCACTCTCATCACAAACTGCCATGTAAAGGCGGTATCCGCTACAGCATGGATGTGAACCAGGATGAAGTAATGGCCCTGGCTGCGCTGATGACATACAAATGTGCCATTGTTAACGTGCCATTCGGCGGCGCTAAGGGTGGTATCAAGATCAATCCTAAGAACTACACTCCGTTTGAACTGGAAAAAATAACCCGCCGTTATGCTTCAGAACTGGTGAAGAAAAACTTCATTGGTCCTGGTATTGACGTACCCGCTCCTGACTATGGTACAGGTGCGCGGGAAATGAGCTGGATAGCAGATACCTATGCTTCTCTCCGTCCCGGTGAAATAGATGCACTTGGTTGTGTAACAGGTAAACCTGTAAGCCAGGGTGGTGTCCGTGGCCGTACAGAGGCTACAGGTCTTGGTGTATTCTACGGTGTTCGTGAACTGTGTAACACTATTGAAGATATGAAGAAGCTTGGCCTTGCTACAGGTGTGGAAGGCAAGAAGGTAATAGTGCAGGGGCTTGGAAACGTGGGTTATCACGCTGCTAAGTTTTTCTACGAAGCAGGTTCTGTCATTGTAGGTCTTGCCGAATATGAAGGCGGTATCTATAATGAAAATGGTCTTAACCTGGAAGCAGTAGTTGCTCATCGCAAGGCTACAGGTTCTATCCTTGATTTTCCCGGTGCAACTAACATTAAAAACAGCCTGGAAACGCTGGAGCAACCTTGCGACATCCTGATACCTGCGGCGCTTGAAAACGTAATCAACGCTTCAAACGCTGACCGTATACAAGCTAAGATAATAGGTGAGGGCGCCAACGGACCTCTTACACCAGAGGCTGATGAAGTATTGCTGGCAAAAGGCGTTATCGTTGTGCCGGATATGTACCTGAACGCGGGTGGTGTAACTGTATCGTACTTTGAATGGCTGAAGAACCTGAGCCACGTTCGTTTCGGACGTATGGACAAGCGTTTCAGCGAGAACCAGAATAATGCAATACTTAACTCAGTAGAGGGCCTTACGGGCAAGAAAGTGACTGATATTGAGCGTCGCCAGTTGCTGCACGGTCCGGATGAAGTGGACCTTGTATACTCAGGCCTTGAAGATACCATGATCGGTTCTTACCACGAGATCCGCGAGGCTATGCTGAAGAACAATATGACAGACATGCGTACAGCTGCCTTCATAGTTGCGATAGACAAAGTAGGTGTGGCTTACGAAGAGCTGGGTATCTTTCCATAAACCCCACCCTCCCGTAAGTATGCGGGACAGGCCTAAAGGGGCTAAAAATTCGATAAAACCTATATCGATCATAAAGAGAAAAGGCTGCCGGTGGCAGCCTTTCTTGTATTGAAGCAAGTCTGTCGTGAAACAAAAAAGCTGCCTCTCGGCAGCTTTGTTATGTTTTATATTTCGTTGCAGGTTCTTATTTCTGCATCTTCTTCAGCTTATTGATGTATTTCTCAAATTCGTCGGGGTCGGCGAAGAGTTTACAGATCTCATCGATGATGGCTTTTTTGTGAGTGCCGCTGTTGAAGCTGATCTCAGCGTAATTTCCTCCCGCAAATATATCCAGCGAGTTGGCTGCCTCATTACCCTGCCTCATGCGGATGGTATTTTCGATGATGCTCTTAATAGAATAACCGGAGTAGTCGTAGGGGCTTAGTTCGAATATCTCGTCGAAGTCGGATTTAAACTTTGAGTCTTTCAGGTCTATTTTGTAATAATCTTTTACTTCTTTCAGCGGATAGCATACAGGTTCCCTTTCTTCAGCCGCTGGTGGGGGAGTAGTTTTCTTTACTGTGGAAGTCTTTGGCTTTGGTTTAGGTTTTTTGGTCGGTTTTTTGGTTTGGGCAAAGCAAGTGCCTGCAACTAATAAACAAGCAGTTAAAATGAAAATACTCTTCCTACGCATGACTATAATAAATCCCTTTCTGTTAGTGGAGTAGCAAATATGAACAATTATTCAGAAAAAACGCTGTTGCAGACTTGTAAAATCTGGTACCCATTAAAACGGGGTATATGTATGACCCTCTGTCTATGCCAATATTGTCATAATATTTTCATAATCTCTTTCATTTTGAATAATTTCGCACCGTCTTTTAAAAATTTAAACCAAGAAATCGCAATGGCATTTGATCTCGACCTCATTCAGCAAGTTTACGGCGGACTCGAACAAAAAATTGAAGCGGCAAGGAAGTTATTAGGACGTCCTCTTACCCAGGCAGAGAAAATTCTGTACTCTCACGCTTACGACAATGTAAACAGGGCTTATGAACGAGGGAAAGACTACGTGAATTTTGCTCCCGACCGGGTAGCTATGCAGGATGCTACAGCGCAGATGGCGCTGCTGCAGTTCATGACCTGCGGACGGAACAAAGTAGCTGTACCAAGTACGGTGCACTGCGATCACCTGATACAGGCAAAAGTAGGTGCCAGGGAAGACCTGGCTATAGCCAATGACGTGAACAAAGAAGTGTATGACTTCCTTGCTTCTATCTCTAATAAATACGGTATCGGATTCTGGAAGCCGGGTGCGGGTATCATTCACCAGGTGGTGCTTGAGAACTATGCCTTCCCGGGAGGTATGATGATAGGCACCGACAGTCACACTCCAAATGCAGGTGGACTGGGTATGATAGCGATAGGTGTAGGTGGTGCTGATGCAGTGGATGTAATGGCCGGCCTGCCGTGGGAACTGAAGATGCCAAAACTGATAGGCGTAAAGCTTACCGGTAGAATGAGCGGATGGACTTCTGCTAAAGACATTATACTGAAAGTAGCAGGTATACTTACCGTAAAGGGTGGAACCGGTGCTATAGTTGAATACTTTGGCGAAGGTGCTGAAAGCCTGAGCTGTACCGGTAAAGCAACGATCTGTAATATGGGCGCTGAAATAGGCGCAACCTGTTCGCTGTTTGCTTACGATGATAAAATGGGCGACTACCTGCGCAGTACGAACCGTGAAGAGATAGCCAAGCTGGCTGACGGCATTAAAGCGCACCTGCGTCCTGATGCTGAAATATATACCAATCCTGAAGTATTCTACGACCAACTGATAGAGATAAACCTGGACGAACTGGAACCATATGTGAATGGGCCGTTCACCCCGGACCTGGCTACGCCGATCAGCCAGATGGCTGAAACGCTGAAGCAAAACGGCTGGCCTGAAGATGTGGAAGTAGCGCTGATAGGCTCTTGCACCAACTCTTCTTACGAAGATATTTCACGTTCGGCCTTTATTGCTAAGAAT
>CAMPKR010000196.1 GCA_946887345.1 uncultured Bacteroidota bacterium
GTATGGAGGATGGTCAGTTTTCGGGCAGGCCCGGCTGCCAAGGCTTCCAGCGGAAAGCCACCCGCCAGTGCCAGCCCCGCCCCTATACTTGCTTTCCTTATAAAAGCTCTTCTATTCAGCATTCCTTACGCGGTTTTCTATCCTGGGGCGAATAGTGATTTATAAAGATACGAAGCAAGATGAAAAGCCTGTTATTTCTGCGCACGGGCCTAATAATCTATTTTTACGGCATGGCGAAGAGATCATTGGTTGAGCGGTATTTGCTTTCTCCTGTTCGTGAGTTTATTCAGGATAGTCGTGCTGTGGGCATTGCACTTATCTGCTGCACTATAGTTTCATTGATACTGAGCAACAGTAGCTATTCAGGAGTTTACAATAGTTTCTGGGCGAAAGATATCCTGGCCACGGGTGGCGGCCTGCATCTTCCTCATACTGTGCTGCACTTTATTAATGATGGCCTGATGGCTGTCTTCTTCCTGATGGTGGGTATGGAAATAAAGAGGGAACTGATGACCGGGGAGCTGAACACCGTGAAGAAGGCCATGCTGCCTGCTTTTGCCGCCGTTGGAGGTATGGTTGTGCCTGCTATCATATATGCAGCCTGGTGCGGTGGCACTCCCTTTAGCAACGGCTGGGGAATACCTATGGCTACCGATATCGCTTTTTCATTAGGCATACTTTCGTTGTTGGGTAAGAAGGCCCCACTGTCGCTGAGGATATTCCTGACCGCGCTAGCTATCATCGACGACCTGGGCGGCATACTGGCTATCGCTATTTTTTATGCGGGTGAGATAGACCTGGTATACCTCGGGCTGGGATTCCTTGTATTAGTTCTGCTTACAGCCATGAACCTGCTGAAAGTAAAACGGAATTACTTTTTCTTTTTGCCCGGCCTTTTGCTCTGGTACTTCATTTACAACTCCGGCGTGCACGCTACCATTGCAGGAGTAGTGCTTGCTTTTACCATTCCGCTGCGCAACATCAATAAGTTGATACACGGCCTTCACGATCCGGTGAACTTTATCATACTACCGTTTTTTGCACTGGCGAACACAGCTATCGTTTTCCCGGCGGACATTGGTTTTGTATTTACTTCGCAACTGCATCATGGCATCTTTATGGGGCTTGTGCTCGGTAAGCCCCTGGGTATTGTGTTATTTTCATTGCTGGCTGTGAGGTTGAAAATAGCCGAGCTGCCGCAAAGGCTGCTTTGGCGGCAAATACTGGGTATGGGGATGGTGGCGGGAATTGGCTTTACTATTTCCATTTTTATGGCAACCCTCGCTTTACAGGGCGATGAGCCGCAGACCATTGCCAAGATCGCCATTATGGGAGCGTCCTTAGTTTCCGGTGTGCTGGGCTTTGTTTATTTGAAGTATGTGCATGGTAAGACACACCGGGGAGGAAGCAATATTGCTGATCCGCTTACTAAATAGAATTTACGGACTTTATACAGTTACCAGCCCCGGTGAACTCAAAATATTAGCATAAAACTCAATCCTCAAATTGGGGAATTGCCGGGCTTTGCCTAAACACAATAAGCTGGCTATCAATTATATATTATCAGGGTGTGCTTATTGCTAAAAAGTATGCCATCTAATTGCTGCAGCTATTCCGTGGCAGGCGGTGAAAACCGTAATTTTAAAGACCATAAAGCTCACACACATGGAACAAATTTTGAACGGAAGCCTGGAGAAGGTCGCGGAATACGAAGCAAAAAATGAGATGCCTTACAGCCAACTAATTCACAGCCTGCAAATACCCATATACACCACCGATACTGAAGGTGTTATAACAAGTTTCAACAAAGCAGCGGCCGCTCTCTGGGGCCGCGAACCTGAAATTGGTAAAGATTACTGGTGCGGCTCTTATAAAATATACAAACCTGATGGCTCCGATATGCCCTTTGACGAATGTCCCATGGCTGTATGTTTAAAAGAAAAGCGCCCCGTGCACGGCGAAGAGATAGTTGTAATGCGCCCTGATGGTTCTGCGCGAAACGTAGCTCCTCATCCCGAGCCGATCTTCAATAGTGAAGGCAATATGGTAGGCGCTGTAAATATGCTGGTAGACATCACCGCCATTAAAAATACCGAAAGGGCCCTGAAAGATAATGAGCGCAAGTTTAAAGAACTGGCGTCAGCACTGGAAAAGAAAGTAGAAGAGAAAACAAATGATCTCAGGCGTAAAAATGAAGAGCTGAAAAAAAGTGAAGAACGATACCATAAGATGGTAGAGGAAGTAGAAGATTACGCTATCATTTTAATGGACAGGAAGGGCATTATTCAAAATTGGAACCGGGGCGCGGAAAAGATAAAAGGATATAAGGAAGAAGAGATAGTTGGGCAGAGCTTCGAGAAGTTCTATAGTGAAGAGGACCGCAAAAAGGGTGTGCCCCGAACGCTGATCAACGAGGCTACACTCAATGGCAAGGCTGTTGCCGAAGGTTGGAGGATGAGAAAGGATGGTTCTAAATTTTGGGCCCTCATTGTAATTACAGCTCTCCATAACGAGAACAACGACATAATAGGTTTCTCAAAGGTGACACGCGATCTCACAGAGCGCAAATATGCTGAGGATAAGTTAAGGGAATACAGTAGTGAGCTGGAGTTCCAGAACAAGGAGCTGGAACAATTCGTTTATGCGGCCTCTCACGATATGAAAGAGCCGCTGAGAAAGATCCATCTTTACAATACTTTCATTAGCGAAAGCAAGAATAATGTACTTGATGCAAAATCTGCAGATTATCTTCATCGGTCAGTTCTCGCGGTGAAGAGAATGAACGACCTAATAGAAGATCTGCTTACATATTCACGTACTACTTCTAATACCGAAAGTTTTGGCAATGTGGATTTCAATAAGCTCGTAGACGACCTTACAGAGATACATAGAGATGAACTGGAACATACTAATACGCAGGTAGTAAGAGGAAAGCTGCCTGTTATTAAAGCTGTACCCTTCCAATGCAAACAACTGCTGGATAACTTGCTCAACAATTCTATTAAATACAAGCACCCTGACCGCGATGCTCTCGTTAGCATCCATAGCGAGATAGTAAAAGGCGCAGCCATAAAAGAAGAGAAAGCTGAGGCCAACAAACTATACCACAGAATATCGGTAGTTGATAATGGGATTGGTTTTGAGCCTGCCTATGCCAAAAAGATCTTCGAAATATTTCAGCGACTTAACAATGTCTCCGCCACCAAAGGCTCGGGTATAGGCCTGGCTATTTGCAAAAAGATCATGCAAAACCACAAGGGCTTTATTTCCGCAACAGCTAATTTAAACGAAGGTGCCTGTTTTGATATTTATTTCCCGGTAAACAACTAGGCGCAAAGCGCAAGCATTTTTTTAGCAAGTTGTTCAAGGCCCGACTGGGTGTCTGGCTTTACAAAGTATTCTATCGCACCATTTTTTTTACTTTCGTGCATATACAGGGGTGCGCTCGATGTACTCAGTACTACGCGTGGAATCTCTTTTAACCTTTCCTGCTTGCCTATCATGTGCAGTGCCTCTGAGCCGTTAAGCTCAGGCATATTATAGTCTAGTATTATCAGGCAGGGTAATTCTGAATCATGTACTTCATGCAGGTAATCTATTGCCTCCCTGCCATTGTTTACTTTATGCAGAATTGCTTCGGGCTGCGCATCCAGGATGGCTTCCTCTATCATTTCCAGGTCTTCCTGGTCGTCGTCTGCGATTAGAATTCGCACGGGAGCGTTTGTCATTGTGTTACCAGTAGTGTGTGGCAAAGCATCATATATGTCTTACCGCTCATCGCCTGGCCACGATTGTCATCTAAGATAGTCTTTTATTTGATCAAAGGTACTACATCTGTTTTTGTCTTATTTAAAACAGACGTAACACTTGAGATAACTCCCGCAATATCAGATAGATCCGCAGGTACTATCATTGAGTTATTTGTTTTCGCCAGCTTACCGAATTCCGTCAGGTATTGCTCTGCTATACGCAGATTTACCGCATTCATACCGCCTTCTTCATTTATCGCTATGGCTATTTCCCTGATACCTTTGGCCGTCGCAGCTGCCACCAGTTCTATTTCTGATGCCTTACCCGCGGCTTCATTGATACGGCGCTGCTTTTCACCTTCTGACCTGGCTATCATTTCCTGCTTATCACCTTCCGCGCGGTTGATTTTGGCTTGCTTATCACCTTCTGACTCGGCTATCAACGCACGTTTTTCACGCTCAGCGCGCATTTGCTTTTCCATCGCGTCGCGGATGCTTTGGGGCGGAGAGATATTCTTCACTTCGTATCGCGATACTTTTATACCCCACGGGTCGCTGGCATTGTCTACCGCGTTCACAATACTTGCGTTCACTGTTTCGCGTTCCTCAAAGGTCTTATCCAGTTCCATCTTGCCGATAATACTGCGCATGGTGGTCTGAGATATCTGTATTACTGCAAAGCGGTAATTATCAATACCATACGATGCCTTTTGCGGGTCTATCACCTGCAAATACAGTATACCATCCACTTCTACGGCAATGTTGTCCTTGGTGATACATATCTGTGAGGCTACATCTATAGCCTGTTCCTTCAGGTTCTGCCTGTAGGCGATCTTGTCAATGAAGGGTATAAGTATATGGAAGCCCGCATCCAGCGTGCGGTTATACTTGCCAAGCCGCTCCACTATATATACCGAGCGCTGCGGCACCACCTTGAAGGTGAGCATGAAGGCTATGAGTATAAATAAGGCTAAAACAATAAGAATAATGGTAGATGCGCCCATATTTAGTTGCTTGATTTTTTTACGGTTAACACTATGCTTTCATTGCCGGTGATGATAACATTTTCGCCCGGCGCTATTATTTCAGTAGAACTGGCCTGCCAGCTGCTACCCTTAAATGCTATTTTCCCGTTATTCCCTGGACTGATCGCCGTTTCAGCCTTCGCTGTTTTGCCAATGAACTCGTCTTCCAGCAGGCCACCCGGTAACTTCCGAGACATCAGCATTTTCCGGAGGCTCTTACGCAGCAGTAATACCGAGAGCAGTGAACTCACCATGAACAGTATCAGCTGGTTATTGAAAGAAAGATCGGTAAACAGGCAGGCCAGCGCCACTATCCAGGCCCCTATGCCAAAGAAGAAGATGATAAGTCCCGGCAGGGCAAATTCAAGTATCAGCAGCACAAAGCCGACAATAAACCATATGGCTGCAGGGCTGAGATTAATATCCATTTAGGGA
>CAMPKR010000197.1 GCA_946887345.1 uncultured Bacteroidota bacterium
TTAAATTTCCGTTGGCAAAAATAATAGTTCTTCGTTCAATATCATAATATTTTTAACTTCCCTGCGTTATCCGCACACCCGAGTTTTTATGAGTCAGTATATTAACTGGAAAACATATTTGATCGTCGTTGCCATGGGCATCGTTATCGCCTCATTGTACTACACCAACCAGCTGGCTTCGCAACTCGCCGAGGAGGAGCAGCGGAACGTGGTTCAGCTCGTCGAAGGTATCAAGACCTTCAATATGACCGATGACGAGATCGGCTCTTCTTATGCGGCAATGGTTGTGCAGCAAAACAAAACCATCCCGCTGATACTCACCGATGAACAAAACAACATCCTCAGCCATTTGAATATCGACTCCGCTAAAGCAGAGACCAACCCTAAATACCTCCCCGCCAAACTTGCCGAGTTCAAAGAAGAGCATTCCCCTATTGTGATCACCTATAAGGGCGGTAAGCAACTCGTCTACTACGGCGAATCCTACCTGCTGAAGCAATTGCGATATTACCCACTCATCCAGTTGACCATCATTATGCTTTTCCTTGTGATAGTGCTTGTGGCATTGACCTCGGCACACCGCTCTATACAAAACCAGGTATGGGTGGGGCTTTCCAAGGAAACGGCACACCAGCTGGGTACCCCGCTTAGCTCCATTGAGGCCTGGCTGGAGTTGCTGAATGACCGCCCCGGGAATGAAGAGGCAGTCATCGAGATGAAGAAAGACCTTGACAGGCTCAAGCTCGTGGCTGACAGGTTTGGAAAGGTGGGCAGCATACCTAAGCTGGAGGACGAAGACCTAGTTTCCAGGCTGCGCAGCATGGTAGAATACATGCAAAAACGTGCGCCGAACAAAGTGACCATCACCCTGCAAACCAACCGCGATGAGATACTCCTTTTGCTCAGCGGCCCTTTGTTCGACTGGGTGGTAGAGAACCTGATGCGCAATGCACTGGATGCCATGGCAGGGAAAGGGAACATAGAAGTGCGGGTATTCGACCACCCCCACCAGGTGTGGATAGACGTTTGCGATAATGGCAAAGGCATACCCAAAAACCTGGTGAAAAAGATATTCACCCCCGGCTTCACAACCAAGAAACGCGGCTGGGGGCTTGGCCTATCGCTGTCACGGCGCATTATAGAGAAATACCACCATGGTTCCCTATTTGTAAAGAGCAGCGAAGTGGGCAAAGGCACCATCTTCCGGATAATCTTAAGGCGATAATTTATATGTCGCAAGTTTTAGGGTTTAACTTTTTGAATTTTCAGTTTACCACTTAACTTTGCACTCCCTTCAAAGGAAAAATGCGGCGGTGGCGAAACTGGTAGACGCACTACTTTGAGGTGGTAGCGCCTGTCATGGGCGTGGGAGTTCGAATCTCCTCTGCCGCACTTTATAAAGGCTGCCCCTCGGGCAGCCTTTAGTTTTTATTGTTTGGTCTTCAGCTTGTCGGCGAAGACTTTTTTGAACTTGTCAAGCTTGGGTTTTACCACAAACATGCAATAAGGCTGCGAGCCGTTGTCGTTGTAATAATTCTGATGGTAGTCCTCGGCTTTGTAGAAGGTAACAGCCGGCGATATTTCTGTCACCACCGGATCGTTGAAGGCCTTTTCATCGTTCAGCTTCTTTTTATACTCTTCGGCTTTCTGTTTTTGCTCAGGCGTGTGGTAGAAGATGGCCGAACGGTATTGGGTACCTACATCATTGCCCTGGCGGTTGAGTGTAGTAGGGTCGTGGGCTATCCAGAAGGCGGCCAGCAGCTCATCATAACTTATCTTCGATGGGTCGTAATAGATATTGCATACCTCGGCATGGCCGGTAGCGCCTGTACATACTTGCTTATACGTCGGGTTATCGGTATGGCCGCCCATGTAGCCCGATTCTACCTTGCTCACTCCATCCAGTTGCTGGTACTGCGCTTCCACGCACCAGAAACATCCTGCCCCGAAAGTTGCTACTGCTTCTTGTTTTTCCGTCGTCACTTTTTGGTCGTTCATTGCTTTGAATGTAGATGAGTTCTCGATATTGTTCTTCTGTGCGCAGGAGGTCAGCTGCATGCCCAGCAGTGCTAAAGCTAGTGATGTTTTAAGAGTGGAGATCATTGTTACAAATTTACCTCTATTTACGAATCACCTGGCCCCGGCGGATTTCATTAAGTATCATTTCTCTACCGTTTTAACATAGTGTTTCAAAATATATAGCCGCCCGGCAAAAAACTTTTTGAATTTTCCCCTGCTTATCTAATTTTGCGCCCGGAGAGATGGCAGAGCGGTCGAATGCGGCGGTCTTGAAAACCGTTGTCTGTAACAGGACCGGGGGTTCGAATCCCTCTCTCTCCGCTTTTTGATGTTCAGTAAGATATAAAGCCTTCAAATCGTATGATTTTTAGGCTTTTTTCGTTTAAAGACCTTCCAAATCGTACATAAAAGCACAAAACTCTAGTGAGCGATTCAGTGAGTTGTCAAAATTTTAGAAACCACTCACTGGAAACTCTATAACTAATTGTGATTCAACGTGTTCATATAATGAACATCTTGTTTTTAAAGGACTGCATTCTGAATTTTGTTTAACCTTTTAAATGCAGTTTTTATGCTTGAAAAAAGTTTTGGGCTTCTATTCTATCTCAAGAAGCCAAGTTATTACCGAGGCGGCAACATGCCGATCTACATGCGCATCACCGTTGATGGCTTACCAAAGGAAGTATCAACAAAGAGAACATGCGACCCCGAGCGCTGGAATTCCGAAGCACAAAGAGCTAAACGGTCAGTAAGATGCTCGGGCACAGGAACATCAAAACAACACAGATTTACGCTAAAGTGTTGGACAGAAAAGTAAGCGATGATATGACCGAAGTGCGAACAAAGCTGTAGAAGTTCGGATAGCTAAAGGGTCGTTCCTGCGGGAACGGCCGCTTTAGTTAAAGTGAGCAGGTACACTTCACTTCTGGTACGAGGGTCGTATGAGGGGACATATGAAATATACTTAAAAGAGCAAAGGTCGTTCATGCCCTTGTGATATATAACGATGCTGCTGATCTTAGCTGTCATCATAAGCTTGCGCCGAGATACATGTACAGGGTTTTTGCAGTCCCCCAACACCCAATACTGATAAATGGCCAGATAAAGGCTTATATGCAGCGGCTTTATCCGTTCATCAGCCTTTGCATGCTGAACAAAATCCAATATTTGTTCCAATGCCAAAGAGACAAACAACGTTTTTTTGCAGTTCTTTTCAACTATTTATTTTGATAGCAATAAAAATGTGTCAAATGGAAATGATGTAACTGCCGAAGAGGATAAGGAAATAATTGGTGTATATACTATGCGTCTTAAAGGAGTAGCGCTACCGTTACTGCACTATACTATGGTGCCTGGAATACAATCCGGCCATTTAACAGCCCACAACTTTATTACCTATCTGATTCAAAGGACTTGGATTGGAAAGTCATTTGTGCGTTATGATCTCGATGGACAGCCTGAAGAGATTAACTTTATTCCCCTTCTTATTCCCTCCATCAAAAGGTACTCGCCACTTGGAATGGCAACCCCCTTTTCCCAACGAGAGATCATGTTGGAACATTTAAATTTCAATTTTCTGGCGACTTCAGTTTGGCTCAAGCCCATTGCGGTCCGGTAAAGCCATAACCTGTTCACTCGCCCTTTGGTTGCGCAAACCATAATTTGAAAACAACACCCGGCAGATAGCCGGAAATAGGCGGTACAACTGGACTTCTAGTCCAAATAAAAAAGTTCACATCAATGTGAGACTTGTGCAATAGTATGTTAGTACATGAGAATTAAAATAAATCTAAACAAAAAGAACCCGTTACTTTGCCTTTTTCCATTTTAGACAGCGTGATTTCATTTTCTTGAAAACCAAGAAAATATGCGTGCAGAATAAGAACTCGAAATTAATAAAGGGCTTTCAGAGGGCCTCTTTTAATGTTTATAAGACTTCTCAACCCAAAATGTTTTCAGCGTTGGGGCTTTCTGTGGTTTGAACTAAAACATAAATTAGCGCATCCCAAAATATCGTGAAGCATTGATCATCTTAAAAGTATATGCTTGATCTTAAATTAACACAAAAAAAGAGGCCGCGCAGAAATTGGGTAATGAAGTTGATAACCCGGCTTTTTTCCTATGAACGTCAACGATGTATATAAACGTTAAGGTTCGTATGCTTTAAGGAGATGCTGAATAACCATTGCCTGGTTAGGCATAGTAGTGGAACATCTGCTGCGGTTAATTTAGCTGGTGAGATGGTCAAGTACCTTCTTTCAAACTTCCTGTTTTCGGATAATAGCTCAGGCATTTTTTCCCTGAAGTACACTGCAGGAATTATTTCAATGGATGATTATTTTATTGTATATTTAAAGTTTATGTTCGGTAGAGCTGTAGGAGTATTTATTATTTTGTCTTTATTGTATGTACCTGTTTCAGCGCAGGACGTCATTACTGATCTGTTACGTCTAGACAGGTCAATCCGCAGCGATTCAATTTACCGCTGGTATAGGTTGACCCTGAGGCAAAAGGGTTCCGCACCCGCAATGGCCGTAATGATAGATAAAATAATGGCCCAGGCCAGGGAAACAAATGATAAGGAAGGAATTGCTGTTTCTTATTTTATAAAGGGACAATATTATTGTACTGTACTTGAGAATCCTCAAATGGGCGTACAGTACGTCAAACAAGCAATTGAAATAGCTCAAAAAGAAGGTTTTGAAATGGACAAGGCAAGGTTCATGCATCACCTCGGCATGCATTTTTTTCATACAGATAATATATCATCTGCAATCGAGTACTTGATAAGAGCCCACGAAAAATTCGATGAGCTGGATTATAAGGATAAAGAGGCTGGCCAATATCACTTCAGCATAGCCTATGTATATTTTCACCTGCATAATTATAAAGAGGCCCTTAAATATTTGTTAGCATCACATAGTTGTGCTGTGGAAGATCATTATATGATGCAACAGATCGAAAATACTACAGGGCTTGTCTATATGGAACTGAACCAAATGGACAGTGCTATTATTTATTTTCAAAAGACTCTTGACATAGCAACTGCAAATAAGGATACAGTCTGGATGGGCATTGCTTCGGGCAATATTGGTGACATTTATTTGAAGCGCAACATGTATGATACTGCAATGTTGTATTATAAAG
>CAMPKR010000198.1 GCA_946887345.1 uncultured Bacteroidota bacterium
TTTTGAAACCGCATCATCGGCGGAAACAATATCATCTATCATTACAAAGGGAAGGCGTTGCGGTATAAAGGCCAATATGTGCTCCGTGCTCGTCATGTCTTCCAGAAATCGAAATAATTAAACCATTGTTCAGGATACTGTTTCAAACGCTGTTCTAAAATAGAAACATAATCGTCCAGCATCCGCTCCATTCCTGCTGTGCCACGGCCCTCGTAGGTCTGCGGGCGATGGGCGTAGAAATGGTAGTGAAAATTACTTTCTTTAAATGCAAAAACAAAACAAACAGGCGCTCTTAACTTGGAAGCCAGGATAAAGGGACCAGCGGGGAAACTAGCCTCCTCACCGAGGAACATGTGTTTCATGGTGCGGTTTCCGGGGCGGAAGCGATCTGCATGAAGACAGATAAACTCGTTCCTGTTGAGCGCGGCAGACATTTCGTAGATATGCGACATGTCTTCTTTTATAAGGATGAGATTAAAAGAACGTTTTTGCTCAAATTGCTCCATGTATTGCTTCATTTGATCTTGTTCGCCGTCATACATCACGATATTGATAGGAGAATCGATGCGCTTGAGCAGGTGGCCTGCCACCTCCCAGTTGCCCAGGTGGGCGCTTATAAGTATACCGCCTTTGCCGTTTGCGGCCAGCTCGTTTAAGTAATGACCATCCTCATGTTCAAAAGTGAGTTGCCGGGCTGTACCGGAAAGCACAGCGATCTTATCGATAAGTGTTTGACCGAAGACGTTGATATTTCTGCGTATCATCTTAGCAGTCTTTGCTTTGTTAAAGCCAAGCCGCTCCATATACAAATACTTTAACGGGCGGGTAGCCGCAGGCACAAACCACCGATAGTAAGCAGCAACAAAGGGAAGAAGGGCATAGGCCGTACGCAGCCCACCGCGACGCAGCAGGCCCACAAATATCCTGTATCCTAACGGGGTTCCGCGAGAGCGTCCTTCCCAGGCCGACATGTATTAAGCGTTTTGAGATTGCAGGCGGCCTTCTACGTAGTTGTACAGATCCTGTATAGTGATCATTTGCTGGAAATCCTCTGGCTTTACTTTGAAGCCGAAGTTCTGTTCTATTACTACCACGAGGTCGATATAATCAAGGCTATCGAGGTCAAGGGTATCCTTGAGGTTAGCCTCGGGGGAGATCGCATCCGCATCCACTTCAAAGTCCTCGACCATGAAATCATTAATACGGCTAATTATTTCTTGCTGATCCATAATAGTTTATTTCAAAAAGGGGTGCACTAAAATCAGCCGCAAAATTAAGGATTTAGGGCCTGAAGAAGAAAAAAAAGATGAAAGAAATATTTATTTAATGATACACTTTGCTCGCCACGCGTCGTCTGCGTGTTTGGTATGGTGAGAGCTGTAAAAAAATGAACTAGAAGTGAACGTCTATGATACTCTTGACCGGTATCAGGGTGCCACCCTTTAGCTGCAGGTATCCGTCTGTAACAGACCATACCGTTGTTTCTACCGAGCGGGGACCATCCGTGGTCTCAAATGTTATAGATGTTTTGCCTTTGAACTCATTACCCAGGCGTGTAGCGTAGGTAAGGTCTCGTTGCCACTGTTCTGTTCTGTCTACAAATGCGGGAACAATCTTGTATTCCCCTATTTCTTCTTTCGCAATCAGTGTCGCCATGCTTTATTTGTTTTTGGCCGGACAACTAATTTACGGAAAGTTAATATCAAAACAAAAAAAACGCTCGCGAAAACGAATCGCAAACGTTTTAGTTAAGGGGCAAATTTATCCGAACGTAAAGGGCTTTATCAATATCTTCGTTACCGAGAAAGCCGTCTGTAGTATTATGCACAATTACTTTGCCAAATTTGCTTTTCTGAATGTCTTTTTGCTTATTTTCTCACAAAAGACTGAAGCACAGCGCGTTACCGACAATAATCTAATAGGCTGGTACAGCTCTTACAACACCATAAACATCGATAAGGGCTTTTCTATCTGGCTGGAGTATTCCTGGCGAAGGGAAAATGTGATCACCGAATGGCAGCAGTCCCTTGCCAGGGGAGGTCTGCAGTACACGTTCAAAAATAACATTACAGCAACGGTTCTTTACGCCCATATTACCACCTACCCTTATGGCAACTACCCGGCAGGACCATATACCATTCCGGAGAACCGTATTACCGAACAAGTAAGCTGGAGCGAAAACAAGGGCTTGCTAAGCTTCTCTCACCGCGTACGCCTGGAACAGCGCTGGTTGGGAAAAATAAACCAAAAGGCTCCCGAAAAAGACGTCACAGGCTGGACCTATATGAACAGGCTGCGCTATATGGGCCGGGTTGCGGTTCCGCTCAATAAAAAGTCTATCACCCACAGGACGCTTTATGCCGCAGTATTCGATGAGATCTTTATAGGCTTCGGAAAAAATGTAGGCCAGAATGTATTTGATCAGAACAGGGTGTGCGTGACGCTCGGTTATCAATTTAATAAGATGCTGCGACTGGAAGCCGGATACCTGAACCAAATAGTGCAGCATGGAGGAGCCTTAACTGCAACGCCGGTCTTCCAATACAACAACGGCCCTGTAGTGAACCTGTTCTTTACTTCGAAGTAGCCTTGTTCTTCTTGCGGAACCAATGAGCATTGTTGATGTCATAACCCAGCAGACCAATTACTTCGCCGAAATAGAAACTGTGACTGGCTCTGCCATCCCCTACCGTGAGCACATTGCGAAAATTGGCATAGCCTGCCTTAGCCGTAGCCTCAAGAAAAAGATTTTTCAGCACATAGAAACGTAGGCCAGCCTCCGTAGCAAGCATGTAGCCTGCTATATGATAACGGTTGTCCACTCGCTTGTAGTTGAACCGGACATCGGACCGCGGTATCATTACTCCACCGCCCAACTTCCACACACAGGAAGCAAGCAACCGCTTCCTTGCATAGGCGAGGTTTTTCTGACCCACATAGTTCAGCATTGTAAAGTTGGCACCATTGGTATGCTCAAAACTTACGAAGTAAGGAACAAGCGTTGTATCCACATCCATCTCTTCACCACCCAGCTTGCCTGTCATGCGAACCCTCTGATGATGGTCCATCACATACTTGGCATGGTCAAAATTGAGCTCTATGGCATGTGTGCGTTCTTTATTTAGATAGACACCGAGTCGGACACTGTTTTGTGGAATGGTAATATCAATGGGGTTGGTGCGGAAACCTTCAAAATCAGGCTTATCACTTGCGGTTACGTTATGCAGGGTAAAATCATAATCCCCCTCATCCCAAAAATGAATAGTGCTGCGTGAAAAATGGTCGCGGTTGTAGCCCCACTGAAAATACATACCCGAGAACACAGGCTTTTTAGCGAACTGGGCAATAGAAGGCAAGGCAAAAAAAATTGACAGTATAAGAAATAGGCTTGGTCGCATTGCGTGTGATATCAATACGAATATCACACATTATGCCATAATTATCAACTTTTTAAAACACGGCTATAAAAAAAGCCTAAAGCCTTTCTATGATGCCCGCTATACCCTGCCCCCCGCCAACACAGGCTGTAACCATGCCGAATCTTTTATCCAGGCGCTCCATATCGTGAAGGAGCTGGATGGTGAGTTTTGCACCGCTGCAACCAAGTGGATGTCCTAGCGAAATAGCGCCTCCGTTCACATTTACTATGGAAGGATCGAGACCAAGCTCATTTATTACGGCGAGGGATTGGGATGCGAAAGCTTCGTTGAGTTCTATCAGTTCTATATCCGACTGCTGCATACCAGCCACTTTCAATGTTTTTGGGATAGCCGCTACAGGACCAATACCCATAATGCGGGGGTCAACACCCGCATTGGTACAGGCGACTAACCTGCCCCATGGCTTCAGGCCCAGTTGGTTCATCAGTCGCTCGCTCATCACAATTACAAATGCTGCACCATCGGAAGTTTGCGAGGAGTTGCCTGCGGTTACGCTGCCACCTTGTGCAAAGACAGCCGGAAGCTTTGCCAATATTTCCCTTGAGGTGTCAGCACGTGGTCCTTCATCGGTATCTACTACAAATTCACGTTCTGCCCTTTTTCCATTTTCGTTTACGTAAGCCTCTTTCACAGTAATAGGCAGAATACCCTTTTTGAAATAGCCTTCATTTATTGCTTTGATCGACTTCTGATGTGAATTATATGCAAACTCATCCTGTTCTTCACGACTCACTTTGAAATCTTTTGCAACCTGCTCCGCTGTGAGGCCCATGCTCAGGTAGTAGTCGCCATTGTCTTTAGCATATTCATAGTTAGGCATCGTGCGCCAGCCTGCAGTTGGTACCAGGCTCATACTTTCTGTTCCTCCGGCAATAATGCATTCGGCCTGGCCCGTTCTTATTTTGGCTGTGGCTATGGCAATTGTCTCCAAACCTGAAGCGCAGTAGCGATTTACGGTGACACCGGGAGCCCATTCGCCTATGGCGCGGTTGGCTATTATCCGACCTACCTGCAGACCTTGCTCAGCTTCCGGCACCGCATTGCCTACGATAACATCATCCACCAGTTTTGGGTCAAGCTGAGGCACTGATGCCAGGAGGCCTTTGATCACATCAACAGCCAGGTCATCGGGGCGATAAAATCGGAAGCCGCCTTTTTTTGCTTTTCCTACTGCCGTTCTATATCCGGCTATGATGTATGCATCCATGTATATCAATATTCAAAAGTCAAAAACCAAATGTCTATTAAAGTTACTGATTTACCCGCAGCCTCTCATCCTATAAGTTTGACCTATCAACATATTAACTTATCAACATATCAACTTGTAAATGATGGCATAGATTTGCAGGATATACAATATGGAAAAGAAGAAAACACTGGTATTGGGCGCTTCGGAGAATCCTGCGAGGTATGGAAATATTGCCATACACCGCCTGCTGCGCTACGGTCATCCTATAGTAGCGGTGGGTAAGCGAAAAGGCAAGGTGGAGGACGTGGAAATTTCCACTGAACCCGTTCATGACGAGGATGTAGACACCATTACCCTTTACCTTAATCCTACTAACCAAAAACCATATTACGACTACATGATGTCCTTGAAACCAAAGCGAATTATTTTCAATCCCGGTACTGAAAACCCTGAATTGGAGCGTATGGCAATAGCTAATGGAATAAAACCAATATAATCCTGCACTTTAGTGATGTTGAGCACGTGT
>CAMPKR010000199.1 GCA_946887345.1 uncultured Bacteroidota bacterium
CGATATCGGCCATGCGCTTCAGAATATGATGCTGGTGGGATGCACCTCCTTCGGCGCCTGGGGAGGCAAAACTGAAGATGGCTCAATGCTCATAGGCCGCAATTTCGACTTCTGGGTAGGGGATAAGTTTGCCGAGCACAAAATGGTCGCTTTCTACGCGCCCGATAAAGGTCACAAATTCGCCTTCGTTACCTGGGGTGGATTCACAGGTGTCGTCTCCGGCATGAATGATAAGGGGCTCACAGTTACTATCAATGCCGCGCGTTCCGATATACCCTGGGGTGGTTCGGCTACTCCCGTTTCACTTGTTGCCCGTGAAGTATTACAGTATGCAGGCAATATCAAAGAAGCAGTGGCAGTAGCCAAACGCCGGAAGATGTTTGTTTCTGAAAGTTTCCTGATCGGCAGCGCTGCTGATCATAAAGCAGTGATTATTGAGAAAACTCCCGACAACCTCCATATCTACGATCCGCAGCAGGATAATATTCAGTGTACTAATCACTACCAGGCCAAAGAATTTGAGACTCAAAAGCAGAACATAGAGCAGAAAGACAAAAGCGCATCAGTATACCGTTATCAACGCCTGCAGGAATTGATGAATGTCAATTATCCGCTCACTCCGCAAAAGATAGCCAATGTCCTCCGCGACCGTCGGGGCCTCGGTGGTGCCAATATCGGGGAGGGGAATGAAAAAGCCATCAACCAGCTGATCGCCCATCATTCAGTTATCTTCCAGCCCGATAGTCTGCGTATGTGGGTCAGCACTGAGCCCTGGCAATTGGGCACTTACGTTTGCTACGATCTTCGAAAGATATTTGCACTGAACGGAATGCAGTCAGACATCGAGATTGCAGATACCATGCTGAATATCGCCCCCGATACATTTATTTACAGCAAGGAGTTTCAGCAGTTCCAAACATTCAGGAAGAACAAAATGGCCCTGCTCACCAAACAGCCCGTAGATACCGCCGCCGTTGTGCGCAATAACCCCAACCACTACGATGCTTACCGCATTGCCGGGGATTACTGCATGAAAATGAACTGGAATGCTGCAGCTATCAAATACTATAAACAGGCGCTCACAAAGGAGATAGCAACAGTTGATGAACGTGAGTCAATCGAGGATAAAATAAAAGAAGCGGAAAAGAAACAGAAGCACTAAATGCAGCACACACCCACGCACGATAAATTGTTTACAGAGCTGAAGGTCTGTGTGCTCATACCTACCTACAACAATTCTGCCACCCTGGCTTCTGTTATCAATGGCGTGCTTCAATACACTTCCCACGTCATTGTCATCAATGATGGTTCCACCGACAATACTTCAGAAATTCTTAAAGACTTTACCAGCATATATATAGGTTCCTACACACCCAACAGGGGAAAGGGGATCGCACTGATAACAGGTATAAGAAAAGCCGCCGAACTCGGCTACAACTATGCCATCACTATCGATAGCGACGGTCAGCATTACCCTGAAGACCTTCTGAAGTTCCTGGAAAAAATAAAAGATGAACCCGGCTCACTCATTGTCGGCGCCCGTAACCTCCAACAGGAGAATATGCCCGGCAAGAACACCTTCGCCAACCGTTTCTCCAATTTCTGGTTCTGGGCCGAAACAGGTATCCGCCTGCCTGACACCCAATCAGGATATCGCCTGTATCCCATTCAGAAACTCGCAAAGAAAAAATACATTACAGGCCGTTATGAATTTGAGATCGAAGTAATGGTTCGCGCTGCATGGAGCGGCATCCCCGTCACTTCTATACCTATCAAAGTCTACTATGCACCCCGTGGCGAGCGCATTTCTCATTTCCGCCCCGCCAAAGACTTTACCCGCATCAGCGTACTCAACACCTTTCTGGTATTAATATCACTGCTCTACATCAAGCCGCGCAACTTCATCCGCAAGCTTTTCTCCAAAGATGGCTGGAAAGACCTCTGGCGCATGGTCTTCGTCAATCCCGAAGAAACCAACCAGATGAAGGCTGCCTCAGTCGGCTTTGGTGTATTTATGGGTATAGTTCCTGTCTGGGGTTTCCAGTTGGCTATAGGTATTCCGTTGGCGCTATTATTTAAAATGAACAAAGCACTTTTCCTGATAGCCGCCAATATCTCCATCTTCCCACCTATTATTTGGTTCGCATCCCTGGTTACAGGTAAATGGCTCCTCGGCGATAAAGACTGGTCCTTCTCGCTCGGTAACATGACTATCGAATATGCAAAACAGGCGGGCATCGCCTTCTTCCTGGGGGGGACAGTATTGTCTATTGTTGCCGGTATTGTGGCATATCTGCTGACTTATGTTTTGCTACTGGTATACAGAGGCAAGAAATAAACGCTAAAGCCTAATAGTGTCATGGTGAGCGGAGCCGAACCATAGACAGTTGAGAGTTGCCGCCTTGCCACATAAAAGATCTATATATCGGAACTGCCACTTTTCATCCTCCTATACTCCTTCCCAATCCCATACTCCCTAAAAAACAACCACATCCCATACACCAGCGTCAGAGTGTACCAAATCGTTATCACCTTCATAGCAAAAATGATCTTGGGGTGTGGCATAGGAAAGAAATTCGGGAACGCCGCCTCCAGGCTCAGGAAATATGAAACGGAGGCCAGGGCATAAAGATTATAATTCTTCGAGTATACTCCATAGAAAAAGAAGAACAACAGCATGGGGTGGGAATAGCGTTCATGCATCTGTGTATTAAAGTAGAAGAAGAACAGCGATAGCAGCCCTGCAAGCAGGAACATCATTTGCATAGTATCATCACTTACGCGCCTTGCCTTGTATTCCCTCATCAGCCTGAACATCATCGGCAGCAGCGCTAGCCCCGAGCTTATAAAGAACAATATCAGGCCTATCTGTTTATACGTCAGCGGACCAAACGTCTCATAGTCCATAGTATGATAGGCATCCCTGAAGAAGATATGCCACATATTATAAGCATTGATCGACACATTCCGGTAGTAGTCTACCAGGTGGGTAAGCGAATACCACATTTCATCTATGCTGCCACCTGATATAAAGGGCAGCAGTATTAAGTACTGTATTATCGTACCTGCCAGTAGCATACCCGCCAGTTGCTTCAGGTTGCGGGTGCTGTATATCAATACCAGCAGCATCAGCGGTAAAAATATGATGGCCTGAGTCTTGGTGTTGAATGCCAGCAGGTATAGCAGGAAGCCGGGAACCGGCCGCTTGATACCAATAAGCAGGGCCAGGAACACGAGGCAGGTATGTATGCTGTCTATCTGTCCCCATATATAGCTGTTGTACAGATAGGCAATGTTGAGCAGCAGCAGTAAGTAAGGGATCCTCTTCTTTATGAGTTTCCTATCCAGCCCCGACACTATTAGTATCGGTAATACATCAAAGACCAGCGTGAATACCTTCAGATAATGGATATTATCTACGATCAGCTCTTTGGATCCCAATATCTGTGTGTACAGGTAAATCACGTATAGGTAAATAGGGTGGTAAGTGATCTTCGGATTGTTATACGCAGCGCCAAGGCCATGCTCGTCTATATACAGGGCCCAGTTGATCCACATCTGTGTATCGAACTTAAGGCCAGACCTCAGCATGAAAAAAACGGGAATAAGGAACAGTATTATAACAACGACGCGCGTTTTGACGGTGATCCTCATTGGCGGCAAAAATAGCGGAAAAGGATATCTTTTTTATAACAAAACGTCCCGGCTGAGCCGGGACCGTTTCTCTATATATTCGGTTCCACCGGGATTATCCCAGGTAAACTTTCAATGCATTGCTGTAACGTGCTTTCTGCAGACGCTTAATAGCACGCTCTTTTATCTGGCGGATACGCTCTTTGGTCAGGTCATACTTATCACCTATTTCCTCTATGGTCGGACCGTTATCTCCTTCCAGGCCAAAATAAGCAGCCAGTATCTCAGCTTCCCTTGTGCTCAGCGACTTCAGTATACGACGGATCTCATTACGCAGTGAATCCTTCATCACATCCTCGTCGGTATCGCTGCTGCCTTCCAGCAGGTCGCCCATAGCCACATCTTCTGCTTCGTGCACCGGCGCATCCAGTGAAGTATGGCGTGAGTTGCTGGTAAATATGTTCGTAACCTCAGTTTCGCTCATATCCAGTATCTCAGCCAGCTCTTCTGTAGATGGTTCACGCTCATATTCCTGTTCAAAGGCAATGAACGCTTTATTGGCCTTATTATAAGTACCTATCTTATTTTGTGGCAGACGCACCAGGCGGCCCTGCTCGGCCAAAGCCTGCAGTATCGACTGACGGATCCACCATACAGCGTATGATATAAATTTAAAACCCTTGGTTTCATCAAAGCGCTGAGCGGCTTTAATAAGACCCAGGTTACCTTCATTTATCAGGTCACTCAGGGAAAGACCCTGGTGCTGGTATTGTTTTGCTACCGAAACCACGAAACGAAGGTTAGCCTTTACCAGTTTCTCCAGCGCACGCTGATCTCCCATATGTATCTTCTGGGCAAGAGTAGTCTCTTCCTCAGGGGTGATCATCGATATTTTGCTGATCTCTTGCAGGTATTTTTCAACGGCCTGGGAATCGCGATTGGTAATCTGGGTAGCAATTTTGAGTTGCCTCATAAATAGAAAAAATTTAATTTAAGAACACTAACTATACTTTAGACGAGGAAACCGGCACAAAAGTTTGAAATGTTTTGCCAAATGTTCAGCCTGTTTCCTTATATTTATTTCTCACAAAATACGTTCCACAAAAATCTGGTCGTATTGGCTCTTCCTCTTGTGAGACAAAGGATTAAACGGTAAAAGCCACTCCTTGTTGTGTTCTGCGGGCTTATGGATATCTCTTATAGTCCTATAATTTTGTTAATTACGTACATTTTTTGGCAGAACAGCTGCAAAGTTATATCGCGTATTTCAAAAATGCTACCTTTGCACCCGCGTTTCCCATAAGATTAACATTTCAATTAACACATTTATGCAAAAAGATCTGTACCAGCATCCCGATTATTTCCTTGTGGATGAATTACTTACAGACGAACATAAACTCATTAGGGATAGTGTAAGAGCATACGTAAAAAAAGATATTTCTCCTATAATTGAAGAATATGCCCAGAAGGCCGAATTCCCCCACCAGATAATAAAAGGCATGGGCGACCTGGGC
>CAMPKR010000200.1 GCA_946887345.1 uncultured Bacteroidota bacterium
CTACTATCGTGCAGCCTTATATCTCATATCCACCTCATTCCAATTAATCACATTCCAGATCGCGTTAAGGTAGTCGGGACGGCGGTTTTGGTAGTGGAGGTAGTAGGCGTGTTCCCAAACGTCGATGCCGAGGATGGGGTGGCCTTTTACCTCGGCTATGTCCATAAGCGGATTGTCCTGGTTAGGCGTGGAAGTAACTTCCAGCTTGCCATCCTTCAATATCAGCCATGCCCAGCCTGAACCGAAGCGGGTAGTGCCTGCTGCATTCATTTTTTCTTTCAGTCCGTCGAGAGAACCGAAGGCTTCGTTGATAGCCGTTGCCAGGTCGCCGGATGGAGCGCCGCCACCGGGGCCGAGAATGCTCCAGAATAAAGTGTGGTTATAATGTCCGCCGCCATTGTTGCGAACTGCAGCAGGGTAGGCAGATATATTATCCATCAGTTGCTCCAAGGTCTTTCCTTCACCATCGGTGCCGGCCAGCGCCTTATTGAGGTTATCAACATAAGCCTGGTGGTGCTTGCCGTGATGTATCTGCATGGTTTGCGCATCTATGTGCGGCTCCAGAGCATTGTGCGCATATGGTAAAGCAGGAAGTGAGTGTGCCATAGTATATAAATTGTTGTTTTGGTTAAGAACACAAATTTAAGCTTATGCTGGGAAGCTCCCAATTAAGAGACGTTATTAATAATAATTTGAAATAAGCGTATAGGCGGTCCTTTAAAAAAAAACAGTTGGCAGTATGTTTAAAAGCCTGATAATTAGATAGCTGTAGCTACATATTGATTTTTGACTAGTTGAAAAGCTGTGCCTGCTTTGCCATAGTATCAATAAGCCTTATGAGTGATAAGGAGGGTATGCCGTATATTTGACAGCGTTTTTTAAAGAACGGATATAAGAACCTGATGAGTTTACCTTCATTGTCCCTGCGCCGCCCGGTAATGGCTATTGTGCTCAATATCATTATCATAGTGTTTGGCATGATAGGGTTCAACTTCCTGGGGATACGCGATTACCCATCTATAGACCCGCCGATAGTGAACGTGCGCACCTCTTACTCGGGCGCCAACCCATCGGTGATGGAGATGCAGATAACCGAGCCCCTGGAAAAGTCCATTAACGGAATAGCAGGTATCAAGACCATCTCTTCTACTTCCTCTGTGGGAAGCAGTAATATAACCGTGGAGTTTGACCTGGGGGTGGACCTGGAAGCGGCTACCAACGACGTGCGCGATAAAGTATCGCAGGCGCTGCGCAACCTGCCTCAGGATATAGATGCGCCCCCGGTGGTATCGAAGTCGGATGCTAACTCGCAATTTATCATTTCCATGACCGTGCAGAGCGACACCCGCAACACCATGGAACTGACGGCCTTTGGTGAGAATGTGCTGGTGGAAAGGCTGCAGACCATACCGGGGGTTAGCCGTATACAGATATGGGGCGAGCGTCGCTTTAGTATGCGCCTGTGGCTGGACCCTGTGCGTATGGCGGGATATGGCGTAACCTTTGGAGATGTGCAGGAAGCGCTGAACAAACAGAACGTGGAGCTGCCTTCGGGTAAACTGAGCGGGGCGCAGACGGAACTGACAGTCCGCACCTATGGACGGCTGGAAACTGAAGAAGAATTCAATAACCTGATAATAATGAACCGCGACAGCACTGATATTCACCTGCGTGATATTGGTGAGGCCGTGCTGGGTCCGGAGAACGAAGAAACCGTTCTGAAAGAAAGTAATTCACCGATGATAGCACTGGCTATTATTCCGCAGCCGGGTTCTAACTATGTGGCGATAGCGGATGAATTTTATAAGCGCTACGAGGATATAAAGAAAGATGTGCCCCAGGATATACGGATCAACATAGCCCTGGATAATACGCAAACTATTAAGGCATCTATATCGGAGGTGGAAGAAACACTCTTCATAGCGTTTGGACTGGTGGTGCTTATTATTTATCTCTTCTTCCGCGACTGGCTGATAGCGCTGCGCCCGCTGATAGATATACCTGTGAGCCTGATAGCAGCCTTCTTTATTATGTACCTGATGGGATTCACCATCAATATACTTACCCTGCTGGCTATAGTGCTGGCAACAGGGCTGGTGGTGGATGACGGGATAGTTGTGACCGAGAATATCTTTAAAAAGATAGAGCAGGGCATGGAGAAGCGAAAGGCGGCCAAGGAAGGTAGTGAGGAGATATACTTTGCTGTAATTTCTACTTCCATAACGCTGGCGGTGGTTTTTCTGCCAATAGTGTTTTTGCAGGGTTTTACGGGAAGACTGTTCAGGGAGTTTGGTATAGTAGTGGCCGGCGCCGTGCTGGTATCGGCTTTTGTTTCGCTGACGCTGACGCCGGTGCTGAATGTATATCTAACGCGCAAAGTGCATAAGCCATCAAGGTTCTATGTGCGTACCGAGCCCTTCTTCCTTGGTATGGAAAGAGGCTATAAGAAAGGACTGATATGGATAATGCGAAGGCGCTGGCTGGCCCTGACAGGTATTGTAGCCTGCTTTGCGATTATATACCTAATAGGAACCTCATTGCAATCGGAACTGGCACCGCTGGAGGACAGGTCGAGATTCAGATACATGGTGACAGCACCAGAGGGAACATCGTTTGACGCGATGGAGAAATTTACCGACGAGGTGGTGCAGATGATGCTGGACAGTGTGCCTGAAACGCAGACACTACTGTCAGTAACCGCCCCGGGCTTTACGGGCGTTGGCGCTGTGAATTCCGCGAGGGGCAACCTGCGACTCTCTGCCCCCAAAGACAGGGATCGCAGCCAGCAGGAAATAGTAGACTCTATTAATAAAGACTTTCAGAAGCTGACATTCGGACGGGCTTTTGCTACACAGGAACAGACTATTTCGGTGCAGCGAGGCGGCAGCAGTTTCCCTGTGGTGTATGTGCTGCAGAATATAAACTTTGAGAAACTGGCCCAGGCGCTGCCGCGTTTCCTGGATGCGGCGAGCCAGCACCCAAGCCTGCAGGGTGTAGATGCTGACCTGAAGTTCAACAGGCCCGAGCTATCAGTGACTATAGACAGGGCAAAGGCTTCGCAGCTGGGTATATCGGTGGGCGATGTATCGCAGACACTTCAACTGGCGCTGAGTAACGGCCGCCTGGGATACTTTACCATGAATGGCCAGCAGTACCAGGTGATAGCACAGGTAAGCCGCGCCAACAGGGAAACACCGCTTGACCTGAGAGCGCTGTATGTGCGTACATCAGGGGGACAACTAATATCGCTGGACAATGTGGTGACGATGGATGAAACAACGAGCCCTTCGCAGATATATCACTATAACAGGTATAAATCTGCAACGATATCGGCCAACCTTGCTCCTGGCAAAACAATTGGCGATGGCGTAAAGGCGATGGACGAAATATATGAGCAGCTGAAAAGAGAAAAGGTAATAGACGAGACATTTTCAAGCTCGCTGGGGGGATCGTCTAAGGACTATGTAGAAAGTTCTTCCAATACATCGTTTGCATTGATACTGGCGCTTATACTTATATACCTGATACTTGCGGCCCAGTTTGAGAGCTTTGTTGATCCGCTGATCATTATGCTTACGGTGCCGCTGGCGATAGCGGGGGCGTTGTTGTCCCTGTGGTTCTTCGGGCAGACATTGAATATCTTCTCGCAGATAGGCATGATTATGCTGATAGGGCTGGTGACTAAGAATGGTATATTGATAGTAGAATATGCCAACCACATACGTGACAGAGGCGCAAGCAAGATAGACTCGGCGATAGGCTCTGCAACAATGAGGTTAAGGCCGATACTAATGACCAGTTTGGCCATGATATTTGGTGCGCTGCCACTGGCGCTGTCGTTAGGAGCTGCAGCTACCAGCCGCATCCCGCTGGGTATAGTGATGGTGGGCGGCATACTTTTTTCGCTGGTGCTTTCATTGTTTATAGTACCGGTATTTTACACTATTCTTTCGCGAAGAAAGACAACTGAGGTGACCGCTATAGAAAAATTAAATGAATAGAAGCATGCTGAAAAGGCTGAGCATATTATTGTGTTTACTGAGTACAAATGCTATGGCGCAGCGGCTGACGCTGCAGGAAGCCATTGCTAAGGCGCTGCAACACAATTTTGATATTCGCATAGCCGATGTGAATGTGCAACAGGCAGTGCGTAATAATACCATAGGTAACGCGGGCATGCTGCCTTGGGTAGATGCCAATGGCTTCTACAGGATAGGAACCGCGAATGTAGTCAACCAGTTATCAAATGGTACAGAACAGGTGAGGCCGAATGCGGCTACCTCGGGCTTAGGCGCATCGTTGGATGCGACATGGACGATCTTTGACGGTGGCAGGATGTTCCTGGTGAAAAAGCAGCTGAATGAAACTGAAGAACTGGCCCGAGTGCAACTAAAGGCGAGAATACAGTCGACTGTATCGCAGGTAGTGCAGGCATATGCAGCGGTAGTATGGAGGCAGCAACAACAGGTAGCTATAGATACAGGAATAGGACTGGCGGCAACGCGGATGAACATTTCGCAGGTGCAATATGAGTCGGGTTCGTCGGCAAAGGTGGATTTCCTGCAAGCTAAGGTGGACCACAACCTGAGGAGGACAGACTCCTTTAACCAGAAAGCGCTGGTGGTGCAATCGCTGGCAGGACTGAATGTATTGCTGGGTGAAGAGTCAGAAAATTTCTATGCAGTAGAGGATAGTTTGCAACTAAACCTTAAACTTCATCCTGTAGATAAAGAGCGGCTGAAAGAAATAAATATTTCTATTGATTCTGCCCGGCGTGTAGCTGAATTATCAAAGCTCAATGCAAGAATAGCAAGGACATACCAGCTGCCTGTGGTGTCGCTGGATGCGAGTTATAATTTTACGCGGAATACCAGTGCGGCAGGCTTTGCATTGTTCAGCAGGAGCTTCGGCCCAACTGGGGGCATCAATGTGAATGTACCGCTCTTCCGTGGCGGCAACCTGAGGCGAGAGGCAAAAGTAGCCTCATTGCAGGCAATGAGGGATGAACTGGCATTTGAAAAACAGAATACTGAGGTAAGCCGCCGCTACCGCACGGGCTGGAGGAATTATGAGATGGCTGTGGCCGCTTATCTTTTACAAAGAGAGAATATACAATACGCCAAAGAGAACGTGGAC
>CAMPKR010000201.1 GCA_946887345.1 uncultured Bacteroidota bacterium
ATCCCTTTATAACCATCAACGGAATGATATGCCTCTCTGGAAAAAGCCAGGTTGGCGCCATTGCTCATGTTACCCAGTTTGAGCTGATGCACAGCAGCTGTTATGCCCTGCATGCTCATAAAATCTAGTGACTGGAATGTTTGTACAATTGATCCATCAGACGTGAAATCAACAGGTGCTACTATCATCACGGGTTTCTGCTCTTCGTACATCGCAGCGATGTACTTTAACCAATGAGCAGGTGCAATACAGTCGGCATCGGTAGTAAGTATCAGTTCTCCCCTGCTCTTCTCAATTCCGAGTGCAAGTGCCGCTTTCTTGAAAGCCACGGTTTCCTTAGCCTGCAAAGGCAGATCAATGCAACGCACACCAGGATGATCAAAAGACTCCACAACTGCCGTTGTATTATCGGTCGACTGGTCGTTGATCACAATTATTTCAAAGAGATCGCCGGGATAGTTTTGTGCGAGAATCGAAGAAATACAGGCACCTATGTTCGCTTCCTCGTCACGGGCAGGAATGACAATGCTGATGCGGGTCCTGGATCGTGAACCATTTGTTTTAAACACAGGCTGTTGCTCCCAGCCATGCCTGTAGGCAAACATCAGGGCCGCATAAGCCATAGTCAGAAAAAAACAAACGATAAATGGTACCAGCATCAGTCGGATAAAAGAGCGGCAGCTATCTGCGGAACGGTTTCCGCATCCAGCAGCCTGTGTCCTTTGTCTAAGATATATAAATGTACGGTATCGAGATTGTCTTTAAAGCGTTGCGCCAGCCGCACTGGGATTATCTTGTCGTGCTGCCCCATATATATATGAACTGGAATACTATGGTTTTGAACCGTTCTGCGCAAATGGGGATCATCTGGCACCAGGTGCCTGAGACAAGGCCAGACTTTTAGTAGAAATGAGCGATTTGACTCAGACCCCAGGTAGTGTTTTGCAAATCCATGGCGATGGTTATCTACCAGGCGCATCTTCCTCAGCCAGTCAAGCAGACTGACATAAACCTTCGGCTTTTGCAGAAAATTTTTGAATAGCCCTTTGCCGACACTAGTATTAGTAAGAAAATGATAGAAGCCGTTAAAGACTAGTCCATCGGATGCTATAAGTACCACCCTTTCTATCCGCACGGGCACTAATTCAACTATTGATAAAGCAACGCGCCCGCCGATACTGTATCCCATAAGTGACACTTTATCGACATGCATTTGTTTTTGAAGATCATTTATTAATTCCAGCATATGTCCTTTCTCAAGAGCCGGCTGTGTATCACAATGGCTTTTGCCATGATGCGGCAGATCGAAAGCATAGATGGTATAGTTGCGGGAAAGATATTTTTCGAACGGCAGGAAAAGAGATGCATCGCTACCATAGCCATGAAAAGCAACCAGCAACTTTCTGCCAGTGCCCATCTTCAGATAATGAAGGCGAAAAGGGCCGATATTAATATATCCCGAACTATGATGCATATGGGGCTTCAAATCTACGGAGAAGCAGGCTTCCATCACCTATTTTTAACAGGCATGAAGGCATAATTTTATTTAGCTTTAGTAAAAATACAGGGATATGGAAACGCAGCACACAGCATCACTGAAAGGAGGTAATTTTCTTGTACAGGCATCAGACCCGGCAAATACATTCACCCCCGAGGACTTTAGCGAAGAACAAAAATTGGTTGCGAACACATGCAGGGAATTCCTGGATAAGGAAGTGATACCCCATCTCCTGGACCTGGACAAGCAGGAACCGGGGCTTATGCAGTCTCTGCTGGATAAGGCCGGTGAGCTTGGGTTTCTTGGTGCTGCTTTTCCTGAACAATATGGAGGACTAGGTGAAGACTTTGTAACTGCTACGCTTATAAACGAAGAACTGGGCGGCGGACACTCCTTTGCTGTGGCCATGGCTGCACACAATGGCATAGGCTCATTACCTATCCTATATTTCGGAACTGAAGAACAGAAGCAGAAATATATACCTAAGCTGGCAACGGGCGAAATGAAAGGTGCTTATGCCCTTACAGAACCGGGCTCGGGATCTGATGCTTTGGGAGCGAGAATGACAGCTACCCTGAGCGAAGATGGCAAAAACTATATACTTAACGGGCAGAAGATATGGATCACCAATGGTGGCTTTGCTGATGTATTTACCGTATTCGCTAAAATAGATGGTGACAAATTCAGCGCTTTCATAGTAGAGCGCAACACTCCCGGTCTAAGCTTCGGTGAAGAGGAACATAAAATGGGAATTAAAGGCTCTAGCACCCGCCAGTTGTTCTTTGAGAACTGCTCCGTACCTGCTGAAAACCTCCTTGGCGAAATAGGTAAAGGCCACATAATAGCCTTTAATATCCTGAACATAGGCCGCCTGAAGCTTTGTGCCGCTGCGCTTGGAGGCTGTAAGCGTTCTATAAATGCCAGCGTAGTTTATGCTACCACCAGGGAACAATTCAAAACACCTATAGCCAGCTTCGGCGCTATACAGCACAAACTGGCTGAAATGGTGATCAGGTGCTATGCTACAGAGAGTGCTCTCTACCGAACCTCTAAGTGGATAGATGAAAAAGAACAGGAGCTGCATGCCAAGGGCAAACCATCCAATGAAACTTTATTGGGCGCTGCCGAAGAGTTCGCAATAGAATGTGCACTGCTAAAAGTATTGGGCTCCGAGAATCTCGACTACATAGTTGACGAGGGCGTACAGATACATGGCGGTAATGGCTACTCAGATGAATATAACATCTCCCGTGCCTATCGAGACAGCCGCATCAACCGCATCTTCGAAGGAACTAACGAGATCAACAGGCTGCTGACGCTGGATATGTACCTCAAGCGCGCTATGAAGGGTCGCATAGATATACTGGGTCCTGCCATGGCAGTGCAGAAAGAACTAATGAGCATACCTGACTTCAGTACAGATGATGCGCCTTTTGCTGCCGAACAGAAACTACTGGCCAATTTTAAGAAAGCGATATTGATGTGCGCAGGCGCTGCTGCCCAAAAACTGATGATGAAGCTGGAAAGCGAACAGGAGATACTGATGCACATAGCAGATATCATATTGGATACCTTCCAGGCGGAGTGCATGCTGCTGCGCACTATAAAAATGCACAACGCGGACAATGCCAATGCTGCTTTAGCGCTCGATGCAACAAAGACCTTCATGTGCGATGCAGCCGACCGCATCAACCACTCAGGAAAGAATGCCATCAATGCCTTCGCCACAGGCGATGAGCTGCGTATGATGCTGATGGGACTGAAACGCTTCACGAAAGCGGAAAACTTCAATACTAAGAATGCAAGGAGAAGGATAGCAGCTAAGCTGGTGGAAGTTCAGCATTATTGGTTTTAGTTTGGCGAGATTAAACTTTTACTCACCGGACATTTTATTGATGATCCAACTTATGAACTTGAAAATAAGATAGACAATTGCAATTGTTCCAATAAAAGCCCCAAAAACAATACATAAGATACCATCCAAAAGCGTTCTGAACTGACCCCCATATCCAGCAGAATAATCATTATCGGCAAGTTATTACTTCTCTATAAAAAACAACTTCTGTGCAGCTTCCCTGGAGATCACCGGGCAATTTCAATATTAAAGACGCGAGGAGAAGGATAGCTGCAAAGCTAGTGGAAGTGCAGCATTACTTCTTTACTGCACGATACTCAGTCTACGCGGAGGCCGCATATTTTTGTCAGTAAAAGAATAATATCTTAAATTTGACGCTGATATGAACAGCTTGTCAGCATTTATCAAATTGTCCCAACTTCCTAAAAACTTACAGGAAGAGGTCATGGATTTTATTGATTTTTTAACCAATAAAAAGAATCGCGACAAAACTCCCAAAAAGCCAAAATTTGGAAGTGCCAAGGGCATGTTTGAAATGAGCCCGGATTTTGACGACCCCCTGGATGATTTTAAGGAATACATGTAGTTATGGGTAATTTACTTGATACTCATACATTGATCTGGTTCATGAATGGAAATGATCAGCTCTCCTCTAAGGCAAGAAAACAAATCGAGAACGGGACTAATTATGTTAGCATTGCCAGTCTTTGGGATCGCTATAAAGATAAGTATTGGAAAACTAAAACTACACTTCTCCTATCCTTCCATATTAGAACAGTTAACGGAAAACAATTTCGACATCTTGCCGATAACATTCGAAGATACATTAAGCATCTCTACTCTTGGGTTCCATCACCGTGATCCATTTGATAGAATATTAATAGCTCAGAGCATCAATAACAAACTCCAGTTAATAACAAAAGACGAGAGCTTCGGCCTTTACAACATTGGAGTAATCTGGTAAACACTATTTCTCTCTCAAAAAACAACTCCTACACAGCTTCTAAATTACCTAAAGGCTTTTTGCGAATCTTTTCGCTTTCTTGGCTTCCTTTGCGGTTCCGGTTTAAATAAAAATCATTTCTCTATCAAAAAACAACTTCTGTGCAGCTTCCCCTGGAAGTCGAAAGGCGTGGTAGCGCCGGTGATATCTTTTACTACTGCCGCGGGTATTGCATCTCTGTCTATCTGGAAGCCCCGGTAATTGTTGCTGAAATAGATGCGGCCTGTATCAGTACAGCCTTTTAATAGTTGTTTCAACAATTTTACATGATCGCGTTGCACATCAAAGATGTCGTCCATCCGCTTGCTATTTGAGAAGGTGGGCGGGTCGCAGACTATGAGATCAAAGTAATCGGAAGGCAATTCTGAGTCGATCCATTCCATCACATCAGCATGAATGAAGTGATGCTTTTCGTCCTTGTACAGCTTATTGTACTGCATGTTACGTTTGCCCCAGTTGAGGTAAGTCTTGGAGAGATCAATAGATACTACTTCTTCTGCCCCACCCGCGGCTGCATACACACTGAATGAACCTGTATAGCAAAACAGGTTCAGTACTTTTTTTTCCTTAGCCTCATCCCGCACCATACCACGGGTTATGCGGTGATCGAGAAACAGGCCGGTATCCAGGTAGTCAGTAAGATTGATGATAAAGCTCAGTCCGCCCTCAGGCACAATGCGTTCTACTTTCTCCTCAGCGAACTTTTCATACTGACCCTGCCTTCCGGCTTTCCGCTGGCGGACTTTCATGAAAATATTGTCTTGTGAGA
>CAMPKR010000202.1 GCA_946887345.1 uncultured Bacteroidota bacterium
AAAGCGGTAACAAAACCGGTAATGAGCGGTAAAGAATCGGTAACAAAAAAACAAGGAATTCAGTATCGGCGCGGCTTTCCGCCTGCTCGAAACTTCAAAACCGGTAATAAAAAAATTATAGCAATCTTAAGGCTCCCATTTATCAAAGGGGACATCGTAACCTGTAGCGCTTAGGCGGCGCTGGCCGGAGTTGTCTTTGGTGATGCGGAGGGTATCGGTAGCTGCCAGCCTGTTCACAAAGTAATAGGCCATCACGGTATCGCCCAGGCCGTTATTGGGGTCATTTTCCACCTGGAAGCTGCCTGGTACCGCGGTGATATTTAAGGTGAGGTCGGCACCGCTGCCCGTAACCCAGAAGCGGCAGGTGGTTTTTGAAGAGTAGTTGTTCTTAAATTCATAGAGCACACTATCATGCTCCAGCCTGAATAGTAGTGTTTGGCTGTCTGTGGGATCTATGAGTTCGTAGAAGTCAAGCCACCTCATACCCAGGTGAGACAAAGCGTCGCCCAGTGCGGAGCTCGCTGCAGGTGGCGCAGGAGGCGGGGTTTCATCCTTATTGCAGGCAAGGATCAGGAACAAGGGTATGAGTAACAGTTTTCGCATCTGGCACTAAAATTAGGAAAAGATCAGAAGTATAGTGTATATATTAACAAGACATTGGCGCAAGAAAAAAGTGCACCTGTTCTGGGTGCACTAATATAAAGTCAGTATGTTTATGTTTTGCCTGGCAATGCGCGAATGTATTTAAGGTTTGTTTTAGCTACTTTCTATGGAAAATTACATTGTATTCCTTTGACGTTAAATGTAGGCCACCTGTATCATCTTTAGAAATGCAAATGGTATCCTGAACCGCCACTCTGTTTATGAAGTAATAGTCTAAAGTTGTGTCACCTAAGCCAGTAATAGTATCATTCATTACCTCAAATGAACCGCTTTTAGCTCTCATGCATACTGAGGGTTTTGCAAACTCACCCCCAGCCCAATAGAGGCATGTGGTGCGAGAGGCGTAATTGATATTCTTGTATTCCAGCACAGTACTATCGGCAACTAATTTGAACAGCACCTGATTTCCATCTGAAGGATCGAAAAGTTCATACAGCACATGAAATTTCAGACCCGTGTACTCCAGAGCATCGTTCAGCGTCGGTGATTGTTCTTCGGGTAAGGGAACAGGTTTTTTGTCCTGTACGCAAGCTATCATTGATAACATGAGTATAATAAGCAGTAAGCGCATATTCAAGTTTTATTCCGCCATCATCTCCTCTATCACCGCAGCTATGTCTTCAGCATTCGGTTTAGAGAAGTAGTCACCGTCGGTGGCATAGGCGGGGCGGTGCGCCTGGGCGGTAATGGTGCGTGGCGCAGCATCCAGCCATCGGTAGGCATTCTGCTTTTCTATCACCTGCTGGAACATGTAGGCAGAGGCTCCACCCGGTACGTCCTCATCTATGAACACGATGCGGCCGCTCTTCTTCAGGGATTCCACTATCATGCTGTTCACGTCGAAAGGCAACAGGGTGCGCACGTCTATTACTTCACAGCTAATACCCTGCGGCTCCAGGTAGTTCACGATGGCCTCTTCTATCACACGCAGCGTAGAACCATAAGAAACGATAGTGATATCCTCCCCTTCGCGTATCACTTCCGGTATACCGAAAGGCACTGTGTATGATTCGAGGTTGGCAGGCAGTTGTTCTTTGAGGCGGTAACCGTTGAGGCATTCTATAACGATGCCCGGTTCGTCGCTTTGCAGGAGAGTATTGTACATTCCGGCGGCCTGGGTCATGTTACGCGGCACACATAGGTACATACCACGCAGGCTGTTGATCATCATACCGATTGGTGAGCCTGAATGCCAGATGCCTTCCAGCCTGTGGCCACGGGTGCGGATGATGAGGGGACATTTCTGTCCGCCGCGGGTGCGGTATTGCAGTGTAGCTACATCATCGCTCAGCGGCTGAAGGGCATACAGTAAGTAGTCTAAATATTGTATTTCGGCTATAGGGCGGAGACCGCGCATGGCCATGCCTATACCCTGCCCTACTATGCTGGCCTCGCGTATCCCTGTATCAAAGATGCGGAGATCGCCGTATTTCTCTTGCAGACCTGCAAAGCCCTGGTTCACGTCACCTATCTTACCGAGGTCCTCACCAAAGGCAAAGACAGCAGGGTTGGAAGCGAAGGTGAGATCGAAGAACTTGTTCAGTATCTCGTAGCCATTCAGTACCGGGCTGTCGTCGGCTGTTTCTGCTTTTACCTCAGGCACCTTCATCGCCGACCAGGCAGATTCAGAGTGCAGGTGTGAAGAGAATTTATCGCGGTTGTCTTGAAGTAAGTTGTCGTAAAAGGTGCGCAGGTTGCGGACGGCATCACCATTGCCGTTGTGCATATGCAGCACGCGGCGCAGGGTTTGCATCACATCCTTACGGATAGGTTCTTTTATAGCGGCGAGGCTTTGTGCCAGTTCTGCTATTGCAGTAGCGTTGTCGCCACCTTCGTATACCAGTTGGTTGCAGAGCGTGACAGCCTGCTGCACCTGGTTGCGAATAGGGGTAATGAAAGCGTCCCAGGCGCGCTGCTTGGCTGCGCGGGCTTCGGCTTTTGCTTCTTCGCCTATCTTATCCAGTTCTTCTTCGGTAGCTATGCTGTTGTTCAGCAGAAACTCCTCCATCTTCACGATGCAATCGAATTCCTTTTCCCACTCAAGGCGCTCTTTGCTTTTGTAGCGCTCGTGCGAGCCGGAAGTAGAGTGACCCTGCGGCTGTGTTACTTCCTGAACGTGGAAGATGGCGGGTATATGGGTTTCGCGGATGCGATTGATACCCTGCTGGAAGGTCTGCACCATACCGGCATAGTCCCAGCCCTTCACTTTATAAATGTTGATACCACCGGCGGAATCATTCCATTGCATGCCGGCCAGTGCTTCAGAAATTGAATTCTTAGTTGTCTGGTATTTGCGGGGAACAGAGATACCATAGCCATCATCCCAAACAAATATTGCCAATGGCACTTGCAGCACGCCAGCAGCATTCACCGATTCCCAGAAAAGCCCTTCGGAAGTAGAAGCATCGCCGATGGTACAGAACACAACTTCATTTCCCTTCTTTGTAAATTTTTCAAAACCTTTTTGCAGCTCGGACACGTTGCGATACATCTTGGATGCAAAGGCAAGACCCAGCGCGCGGACCATTTGTCCTGCTGTTGGTGAAATATCTGATGAAGACTGGGGAGCGGCAGTAAGGTCTTTCCAGTCGCCGTCATCATCCAGGAAACGGGTACCATAGTGACCGTTCATCATGCGGCCTGCTGTGGATGGTTCCTGGTCCAGGTCGGGGTTAGCGTAGAGCTGTGCGAAGAACTTTTCGATATTGCTCATACCTGTTGCAAACATGAGTGTCTGATCGCGGTAGTATCCGGAGCGTACATCGCCCGGTTTTACACATTTGGCAGCAGCTATCTGCGCCAGTTCCTTGCCATCGCCAAAGATGCCGAACTTGGCTTTGCCCGTAAGCACTTCGCGGCGGCCCATAAGGCTGGCCTCGCGGCTGGCTACGGCCATACGGTAATCATCCAGCACTTCCTTTTTGAACTCTTCAAAAGATAAGCGCGCGTCTTTGGTCGGTGAGGCTTGCAGCATAATAGAATTTCTATATGTTTCGGAACGTTACAAAGGTAATTTGTAAAGTAAAAAGTAAAAAGAAAAAGGCAAAACAGTTGCCACTTAATGAAAAGATAAGAAGTAAAGCCCAAAGGGAGAAATGTAAAATTCTTTGAATGCCTGCGCAGTAAATGAAAAGAAGGCAGGCATAAGGTAGAATTAAAAAATTTGTCAGCTGCCCTGAGAATGTATTCCTGAAAACCAACTTCGGCGGTTAATTCATGTTAAAACTCATGTAATCTGCCGAAATATGCGTAAATTACTAAGTGTAAAACAGGGCTTATGGAAGCACTACTCTTAATGGGCATTTCGGGTGGCGAATGGCTGCCTTTGCTGGCGATAATGGTAGCCCCTATGGCGCTACTACTTACTGCGGAATGGATAGTGGACCGCGTGGAACAAATTATACAACGCCGGCAGGATATTCACCTGCAGCGCTAGGCCAAATCATCCCTTTTTTCAGGCGATCTGTCCTGTTTTAACGGCTATGGTCGCCGTATCTTTGCTGTAAGAAATTGCGTTTTATGAAAAAGATATTTACAACTCTATCGATCTTTTTGAGTTCAGTGGCAATGGGACAAACGCCATGTGATTCCCTGGATATAAATGTCAGCTACTATCCTTTTTCCGACAGTCTGTTACAGGTACATGTTATCAACAATAGTTCGGGCTGGTATTTCAACTATCCGCAATTCACCATACTGGACACGAATGCTGATACCGTGGCACATGAGCAGGTGAACTTCTTTGGTATAGGCCAGGAATCATTGCATTCACCCGAGGTGTATCCCGGCATGCCTCCGGCTAATACATTCAACGGCCCACTTCTACTCTACTATGTAACTGTAGACTCTTATGCTGTGTGTACGTGGAATATGAACTTTGATCTCTGCCCGGACAGCTGCACGATGTTTTTCCCACATTTTGGCAATAGCGGCAGCCAGACGGTTACGGGTTCTGCAAGCTGGGAAGTAATAGATATCGGTTCACAGGTGGTGGCTTCCGGCACCTTCACGCTGGACAGCAATACACAGTATGTAACCGACAGTGCCTGCTTAAGCGCCGGTGACTATACATTGAAAGTAACAGACATTAACCTGAGTCTCGGCGGCCAGAAGACAACGGGGATCAGCAGTAACTGGTATGTAGCAGGACCGCAGGTAGCCTTCAACGATCCTTTTGAGAATATTCAGCTGAACCTCTACGAGGCCTGTCAGCAGACCACTAAGGTGAAGGCGCCGATAAAGAATGAGCAATCAGTAAGCATTTACTCATACGAGGACAATATTCATATCAGCAGCCTTACAGGCAAGGCTATCGGGGAAGTAAGGATCTGTTCTGTTGATGGCAGAACTGTGCGGAAAGAAAAGATCGGCAAACAGCAGCATATCATCAATATGGCTTCTTACTCTTACGGTGTGTATATAATAAAGGTGGTGAGCGAAGGTA
>CAMPKR010000203.1 GCA_946887345.1 uncultured Bacteroidota bacterium
ACCTTCTGATATGTCCGGGGGAAAATTCCTGATCGTTACCCTGCTCGGCTTGCAGTTCTTTATGAGCAATGCCAGCTCCGACGCGAAAGAAGTAAGCTTCAGGGACTTCCAGATACAATACCTGGAAAAAGGCTATGTAGAGAAGATATATGTTTACAATAACGTAGAGGTGGAAGCACACCTGAAGAAAGGAACACCTTCTACCGGTAGCGGTCCGGCTGCTAATAAAATTTCTTTCCAGATCGGTACAGTAGAGCAATTCAACGCCGATCTGAAGGAATCTGCTGCATGGAAGAATCTGCCTGAAGCTCAGCGTCCACCGGTATTTTACGAAAAACGCGGCAACCTGCTGCACGAACTGCTGAACTCCTTCCTGCTGCCCATACTGATAATAGTGGCTATGTGGTTCCTGCTGCTCCGCAAGATGGGCGGTGGCGCCGGCGGTGCAGGCGGCAGCGGTGGTATATTCAATATCGGAAAATCGAAGGCACAGCTCTTTGAAAAGGGCACCCGCGTGAATATTACCTTCAACGATGTAGCCGGGCTTGATGAAGCCAAGGTGGAAGTGATGGAAATAGTTGACTTTCTGAAGAATCCTAAGAAATATACCGCACTGGGCGGCAAGATACCTAAAGGTGCATTGCTGGTAGGCCCTCCCGGTACAGGTAAAACCCTGCTTGCAAAAGCAGTAGCCGGTGAAGCACAAGTGCCTTTTTTCTCTATGTCGGGTTCTGATTTCGTGGAGCTGTTCGTGGGTGTGGGTGCAAGCCGTGTACGCGACCTCTTTAAGCAGGCACGCGAGAAGGCACCCTGTATCGTATTCATAGATGAAATAGATGCGATAGGCCGCGCGCGTGGAAAGAACGTGGTGATGAGTAACGATGAGCGCGAGAATACACTGAACCAGCTGCTGGTAGAAATGGATGGCTTTAGCGGTGATACAGGTATCATAGTGCTGGCGGCAACCAACCGTCCTGACGTACTGGATACAGCGCTGCTGCGCCCGGGCCGTTTCGATCGCCAGATATCGATAGATATCCCGGACGTGAAAGGACGTGAGAAAATATTTGATGTGCACCTGAAGCCGATCAAGAAATCAAAGGACCTAAACATTGCCAAGCTGGCTGCTCAGACACCGGGTTTTGCAGGCGCGGATATAGCTAACATTTGTAACGAAGCCGCACTGATAGCTGCCCGTAAAGGCAAGACGGAAGTGGACATGACTGATTTTAACGATGCTATTGATCGTGTAATAGGGGGACTTGAAAAGAAAAACAAGATCATCTCTCCTGAAGAGAAGAAGATCATCGCCTTCCACGAAGCAGGACATGCTGTTTGCGGCTGGTTCCTGGAGCACGCCTACCCGCTTATCAAGGTATCAATAGTGCCTCGTGGTGTGGCTGCCTTAGGCTATGCACAGTATCTGCCTAAAGAGCAGTATCTCTATACCGTGGAACAAATGCAGGACCAGATAGTAGCATTGTTCGGCGGCCGTGCAGCGGAAGAGCTGATCTTCGGCAAAATATCTACCGGCGCACAGAACGACCTGGAAAGGATAACCAAGATGGCCTACTCAATGGTGACCATATATGGTATGAACGCTAAGGTGGGCAATATATCGTTCCACGACGGTCAGCAGGAGTATAACATGAGTAAGCCATACTCAGAAGAAACGGCCAAGATAATAGATGAAGAAGTTAGGGAACTGATAATGGGACAGTATGACCGCACCAAGGAATTGCTGAAGCATCATATTGGTCACCTGAACGCCCTGGCTGAAGAACTGCTGAAAAAAGAAGTGCTCTTTAAAGACGACCTGGAGCGCCTGATAGGCAAAAGGCCGTATGAAGACATGACACCGAACGAGGGCATTCCCCCAGTAGCGGGCGGAGTGATTGAATCTGACACTTATCAATCTTAATAAAAAAACGTCCCGGATTAACCGGGACGTTTTTTTATATTTGAGATAGAACGCTACAGCCTTGCAGATACTTAAATCATCGAAGACACGCGAAAAGATACTGGCCAAAATAAGAGGGGCAGTGGCGGTTGCTCCTTTGCGCATGCCTTTCCCTGAAGCAGAAAGAGAGCAGACCAAACTTATTTTCAAGGAAAGTGAATTTTCTGATGAAGAGAGCTTTGCATCCGCCTTTATAAAGCTGGGTGGAAAGTTCGTGTATTGCTACAACGAGACCGACCTGGCAGAGAACCTTTTTGCGCTTTACGAAAACAATAACTGGAAAGAGATGCTTTGCGCAGATGCCGCAATACTGGAGCTCTTAAACAAGCACGAGCTACCACGAATAGCAGCTATGGACAAAGGGAGCAAAGAGGCGGAAGTCTGCATAACGGCTTGCGAGGCCGTAGTAGGCAGAACTGGTTCTATTATTTTCAGCAGCAGGCAATTCATGGGGCGTACCGCCCCTGTATACTACCCGATCCACATTATCATTGCATACTCTAACCAGGCTGTGGCAGATATTGATGCGGGCATAGCACTGATGAAGCAGAAATATGGTGCTGATCTCCCTTCAATGATCAATTTCACTACTGGGCCCAGCCGCACTGCCGATATTGAGAAGACGCTGGTGGTAGGCGTGCATGGTCCGGCAGAACTTTACTGCTTTTACGTAGACGCATAAAAAATGCCGTAGCAGAGTTTCCTCCATACAGCATTTAGGGTAGAATAAGATGTAAATAAAGCCAAGCGGGACATTACAGGGGCCGGCCATTGACGTTAAGGATGAATGATACGCATAGCATAATTCAAGCCCTTGTACCACAAAGCAATGAAAAACAAGCCTTTATCAATACGCCATTTGCCGAAAGGCCGTTTTCATCCGACGAAAGTACCTTTTGATTGGACGAACGGGCTATTCGTGACCCTTGTGTTTAAACCCGGCAGTACGTGTAATTTTACTAAATGCAGCTATGAATTCGGTACGAATATTCTTAGAAACGGGTATCTGCATGTTATCATCCATAACAATAAAACCGGATGTTTCATAACGCTTTATAGAGTTTAGATTAACTATATATGACCTGTGTACCTGGAAAAAGCTGCTGTCGTCAACCAGCTTTTTGAACTCGGCCAGGTTGTAAGAACTAACGATGCTATAGGTTTTGGTGACGACCTTGGTGTACTTGTTTACGCTTTCGAAATAAAGTATCTCGCCGGCATTCAGGTAGTCGATTCCTTTGAGGTTAGGAATACCAATTTTAAGTCCACCTGACTTCACAGAATCGGGAATAAACGGACGCTGTGAAGTGTGCTCTCCTTTAATACGACTGATGGCCTTATTCACGGCGAAAGACAATTCGTAATCGTCTATAGGCTTCAATACATAGCCTGCTGCTGAAAACTTGATAGCATCAAGAGCGTAATTGCTATGGGCGGTGACAAATATTACCTGGAAAGGCATTTCGGGAAAAAGCTTAAGAATATCTATGCCACTTTTTTCCGGCATTGAGATATCTGTAAACAGGATATCGAAAGTTTGGGTTCGCATGGCTTCGATCCCTTTTTTCCATTCGGTGTAGGTGCCGATTATATTGACATTAGGGAAGAGGAGCTTTAACCTCTCCTGCAATATATCTATTGCTTTGGGTTCATCGTCAATAATGATGCATTTGATCTCAGGCAACATACTTTATATTTTTAAGATGAAGAGTAACGATAGTGCCTGTTTCAGGCATTACCTTATCGGTATAGGTTAAACTAATATCAAAATGTTCGTACTGTTTGAAAACTTCTAATAATTGATTGGTGAGCTTTGTACCATATGATTCCCTTGCAGCATTACCTTCGCTGATCTTGCGCGCTGCCTCGCGGCCTACTCCGTTGTCTTCAATAATACATATAAGCTCTGTGCTATCTTTTCCCTGCCGGAACCTGATGGTCAATAAGCCGCCGTCATCACGATGAAAAAGCCCGTGATTGATGGCATTTTCTACCAGGGGTTGCAGTAAGAGAGAGGGTATTTTGATGTTACTTAAAGGTAGTTTATTATCTACCTCGATTTCGTAGGTGAATTTGTTCTCAAAGCGGATTTGTTGCAGTTCAATATAGTTTTTCAGCATCGTTATTTCCTCCTGCAGGATAACATACCTGTCCTGGGAGGATTTCAGGAACGCACGGAGCAATTTTGAGAATTTGCTTACGTGATTATAAGCGTCTTCAAATCGCTTCTTATTGATGAAATACAACGAGGCGCTGAGCGTATTGAATATAAAATGCGGGTTGATCTGCGCATGTATGGCGCGAAGTTCCAGTTCGGTGAGTGCCCGGCGGCGTTCATTCTTCTGAGCAACAAAATATCGCGTAACCAGTATAGTGGTAAGTACAAGACCTACAAATAGGATTATACCAACCAGCCAAAAAAATGTCTTCCATTTGGTTGTTTGCCACCAGTAGGGATATCTATAAAGGTAGAAGTCAGCCACTTTGCTTTGCCAGAGGTCATCGCGAACGAGACACTGAACCTTGTAATACTCGCCGGGCTCTAAAGAACCAAGGAATATTTCGCCGGATGTTGATTCTTCCCATGCTTTGTTGCAGCCAACCCGGTATTTGTACTTAACTGACCCGCTGCCGTAATAGTTGATAACACCCAAACTCAACTTTTCCTCCACCTGCTTTAGCTTAAAAGTATCGCCTGAAGAGATAATGCTCGTAAAGGGCTGAAGCTGCACAAGACTAAAGAAGCTATGTGCATCCTCGCTGATAGACGATTCTTTAACGAAACTGTCAATGTGAAACTGTACCATGCCCCTGTCGGTGGTTAAGAATGCCTGCCCATCTTTGCCTATCACAAAGTTTTCAGGCCGCCTGTAGAAATGCAGGCTTCGATTCGCAAGAACATAAGCTGAGCTCAGCTTTCCCCCCGCCACAATACCTATGTAAGCGATACCAAATTTTCCGGCTAAGAATATACGCTCCTCCACTATCTGCATGAATGCATCGGTAAGCAAGAAGTTTAGGCTCACCTTTTGACAACTGGTGAAATCATGATTGCACATAAAAAGCGCATTGTCATCAAGCAGATAAATCGTACCGAACTTATCCCTGCTTATCTGTTTGATGTTACCT
>CAMPKR010000204.1 GCA_946887345.1 uncultured Bacteroidota bacterium
TCTTTGTACCAATGGATACTATTGTGAACAAGGTTGCCGGAAGCGGTATTATTAGCCTTGACCTGGCTGATTATATTCCACGTGACGAGGAGATCATGCTATTTGACTTGAAGCCTTTTCTGTTCAGGGAAATGATACTGCGCGAGAAGGATTATCGCGCCGCTCTCCAAACCCACGACTGGGAGCAATACAAAGGTAAACATGTAGCCATACAATGCAGCGTAGACGCAATTATACCCATGTGGGCTTATATGCTGGCTGCCAATTATCTTCAGCCCTTTGCGGCTTACGTATTTTTCGGAAGCGCTGATGAGCTTAAAAAGGAATTATTGATCAAACGGATTGAAGCCATCCACTCAGCCGGGTACATTGATAAGCGCGTAGTGGTGAAAGGGTGTGGGGATAGACCTATACCTGAATCTGCATACGTCGCCATAACCAATATTCTTAGGCCTGTAGCCAAGTCCATTATGTACGGAGAGCCATGCTCAACAGTACCGATCTATAAGAAACCTAATAATCCGAATAAGTAAACTCGCGGATATTACAGCGCCACAAGAATATTTCGCGCTATTTTTTCAGAAAGCAGGAACGCATCGCCTTTTTCGCGGCTTACCATCACGCTGTTGTCATAAGGCATTACTTCCGTCACTTTTAGCATAGTACCTATCTGCAGTTGCAACTTTTCCAGTTGTTGAAGGAAGGCAGAAGACGTGTCCCGTACGGCCACTACTTTACAGGCTTTGCCTGGTTCTGCATCTATCAGGGCAAGTGTTGACGTATGCGGCAATTCACCTTCAGAGTTTGGTATCGGGTCGCCATGAGGATCAAATTCCGGGAACCCAAGAAAATCGTCCAGGCGCTCTATCAGCTTGGTAGATTGTATATGTTCCAGCTGCTCTGCTACCTCGTGCACTTCGTCCCATTGGAAGTTCAGCTTGTGATGCAGGAAGGTCTCCCACAGCCTGTGTTTCCTCAGCACCAGCAGGGCGGCTGATTGACCTGTTTTAGAGAGTTCTACTTTTTTGTATTTCTCGTAGTGTATCAGCTCCTTTTCTGAGAGCTTACGCAACATATCTGTGACAGTTCCGGGCTTGGTAGTCATACGCTCTGCGATCTCGTTTACAGAAACACCTTTCTGCTTTGAATTTGCCTGTATGCTGTATATGGCCTTTAGGTAATTTTCTTCAGTATATGTGAGAACCGGCATAGTCAAACTTAGCAAAAACCCGCGACAGTACAGGCAAAGGGACTTATAGATTTTTATAAAAAATTTATAATAATAATATTGACGATGGTGCTATTATTCCTTAGTTTCGTAGTCTTCCAAGCTACTTTTTTAGGAAATGATGAAATACTGCGACAGTTTTGTGTACAGTGGCTTTAAAGGTTTTATTCTTACCATTGGCCTGTTATTTGCGTGCTCGTTTTCAAACGCGCAGGATTCAAGAAGTGCTTACCAGAAACCCCGCGATGTAAAGATCGTCAGGGAATATAAAGATGAAAAGGGACGCTTTGTCCGCGTACTTAAGTACAAGCAAGGTTCAATGATCGTCACCGAAGAGATCTACATGACGGGCAGGGTTAATTTTAACAATGCGATCTTTCCTAAGATCAACCCAGATACTATCAATAAAGATTCTCTTGTTGTTATCGTTGATAAGAGCAAGTATTTTGTACAGTTGATGTACAAGAAGAAAACCATCCGTCGCTATAAGGCCGTGTTTGGCCCCAAGCCTTTGCAGAACAAACGTATGGAGGGTGACCGCTGCACACCGGAAGGCTGGTTCACTATAAAGCAAAAAAACCCCAATAGCAAATACGACAGGTTCATGCTGCTCGATTATCCGAACGATTCAGCCCGGGTTCGTTTTGATGCCTTGAAGGCAAAGGGAGCGATTCCTGCTTCTGCACTCATTGGAGGCGATATCGGTATCCACGGAATCTGGCAGGGCGGCGATGATATGATAGAAATGGGTGTGGGCTGGACCGACGGTTGTGTGGCGCTTAAGAACAAGGACATTGAAGAGCTGTTCTCTCTTGTAGGGGTGGGCACCCGAGTGCTGATCCGCAAGTAATCTTTATCGCTTAATAAAGTTTTCGTAGGCCTCCCTCCAGCCTTTCCATTCAGGGGATGTTCCCAATGAGAAATTGTGAAAAATAGTTACCAACGTGCTGTTGCATTGCTCCAGTGCTTTTTTCATGCTATTCAGGGCACTGGACGCCTCTGCCGGACTTAGTTTTTCCTCGTAGCGGGCAGTAGTATCCATAAAGCAGAAAGGATGCACCCGCAGGGGACTCACCTTTTCCTCTTTCAGATCATACCACATAAAAGAAGATCCTGTTCCTGCCCTGAATCCTAAACTGGTGCCGTAGCCCATGCTGTAGTCATCTTCAATGCCCAGGGCAATGAGGCTCCTGTAAGTATCCGGCATTTGCAGTTTCATATAGTGCTGCCGCGACTTATTTATCGGTTTCCCTATTATTTGTTCGAGGGTATTCTTTTCCTTGGTTTTGTATTCGGGAAATCTGTCAGAATAGTAAGAGGGATGTATGCCAATGGCCCCGTCATCCGATAGCTCACGTATGAGTTCCTGCATACGCTGATTGGTAGGCCTTATATTCTTGTCAAAATCTGTTGTTTGCAGTGAAGCCAGTATGAAGTAAACAGGGCTATAGTTATACTGCTTATGCCAGTTAGTTATAGTGTCGAAGCTATCAAAGGGGTCCTGTTTCTTTCCACGGTTAACCGATATGCGTTCCGTTATTTCAGATGTATTTACCTTAAGCAGGTCTCTTATAAAGGCGCCTATGCTCCGCGTCCTGCCTTTGTGCAGGTAAGAGTATGCTATATCAATATCATAGCTGGGCTGGAAGAAGAAGGTGGGCCTGTTGGTCTTTAGTCCTTTGTCCCTTAGTATTTTTCCCAGTGCGGTTACCCATTCATCCAATACCGGGCGCTTTAGCCAGCAGTTCCTGTACAGTATGCTTTCTGTAGCAGGGTAGCGCTGATGCTTGTCGGGGTTAAATGAATAGTATTCTTCATAGCGTGATAACAGAAAAAACGCTGCAGAGAATAGATCAAAGGGGATAGAATACGTTTCATCGTTCACGGCATATAGTACAGGTAACCCCTGCCATTCGCCTGTGTCTGCTTTATGCTGGGAAATACCTGTGTCATTCAGGAGCTTAGTAGCGGGAATAGAAAGCGCTTTGCCGGAGTTCTTTCCGTAAGACAGGTAAAACCCCGCTTGTTGTGCTTCTGCCTCATCGAAGGTCAACCGGTACTCAATGCCTAAACGTTCACCAAAGATCCAGTCCAGCACATATCGCAGGCGTGGACTATCAATAGCAGCGTAGATAACCAATGTTTGCTCGGAGCCTGCTGCCTGCATTTAGATGGACGTTTAGAGGTCTATACGGACCTGTTTAGAGAAGGATTTCCCCGCCTTGTCTTTCCCGTCTATTTTGAACATAACTGCACGCAGCACCACATCAAGTGGCTTTTGATTGGCAGCGCGAACATTGCGCACGCTGTTCTGCCATTGTTGCTGTGTCTTCTTGTTCATTCTGCGCTGGCGCGCCTCTTTGTTGATGGCATTTTTCAGGCTACTGGCATTTACACGTGCAGTAGCTAGTTGCTTATCGTCCAGTCCGCTGATGGTATAGATGCCCTTGGCACCTTTCAGTGCCTTCCATCCGCTGGTGCTGTTCAGTGCATCCAGTTCAAGGGTGCCCAGGCTGTTCTTGATATTTATGCCCGATTGGTAACGCATGGAAACCTTAGTAACGGTAGCCTCGCTTGTCTGCAGTGCGCTGTTCCTTATATCGCCTTCTGTAAGTTGGAAGGTGGCGCTATTGGTTTTTTGCAGGTCTTTGCTGGTTGCATTTTTTGCTGCCAGGCCCGGTAGCAGGATATCCACTTCTTTAAAGTCGATGTTAAGTCCTTTAACGGCCATGGCCTTTTGTACGGGTTCAGGCCCTGTTTCAGCTCCATCCTGTTTTTTCGCAGCACTGTCCACTTTGCCAACGGCAGCGGTATCTTTCATTACTTCGGCAGGCTTCAGGTCTGCAACAATATCTCTCAGGTGAGCAGAATCTGTTTCAGTTACAATGGTAGAGGGGTCGCCCATTACAATAGCTTCTCCTTCAGCTTTTTTGTTCGTACTGCTGCCGCCGCAGGCAGTAAGTGTGAACAATGCAGTGGCTAATATGGATACTGGTGCGAAAACTCTCCTCATAACGCCGTAAAAATAGTAAAAGATGCAGGATTGACCTGATTTTTAATCACACTCACTTAAACATTAACAAGAAAAACATGGTTAATCCGTTAAATCATGCCAATCGCGGTTCAGCCTTAGAAATTCATCAGTTTCTGCACACATTCATCCAGTCTGCTCTTGGCTAAAAAGTTCTGTTCCAGTTCAATAGCAAAAGGTACAGGTGTGTCCAGGCTGGCGCACCTTATTATTGGTGCATCCAGGCTGCTGAAACAGTGTTCCGATATCCAGGCTGCCAGTTCGCCGCCTATGCCACCTGTGAGGGTGTCTTCGTGCAGCAGCAATACTTTTCCTGTACGTTCTACCGATCTGCGTATGGCATCATAATCAAGTGGCAGCAGTGTACGAAGATCTAATATGTCAAAAGAAATATCCCCGTGCGCAGCTGCATAGTCTGTAGCCCAGTGCACGCCCGCACCGTAGGTAATGATGCTGATGTCTTCTCCTTCCTGCACCTGTCTTGCCTTGCCTATTTCTATGGTGTAGTAATCGTCAGGCACCTGCCCGCTGATAGCACGGTACAGTGCTTTGTGCTCAAAGAATATTACAGGGTTCGGGTCTTCTATAGCGGCGATCATTAATCCTTTTGCATCTTCCGGCGTAGAAGGGTAAACCACCTTCAGCCCCGGTGTGTGTACAAACCATGCTTCATTGCTCTGCGAGTGGAAAGGCCCTGCGCCTACGCCGCCTCCGGTGGGCATGCGCACCACCACATCGGCGTTCTGCCCCCAGCGGTAGTGTATCTTGGCCAGGTTGTTAATGATCTGGTTAAAGCCCACAGTTAC
>CAMPKR010000205.1 GCA_946887345.1 uncultured Bacteroidota bacterium
GCTTTCAGGAGTTCACGCCATTTTTATGGCGGCTACTGGACTAGCTGAGGCATCCCTCCCGTTCGAACCGATTGCTCACACGGGCGGGCCTGCCACGAGGGGAGTCGCGTACTATTTTATTTACAATCTTTTAAGATAATGAAAGCCGCGGGCTATGAAGCCTTCGCGGTAGTAGAAATGGTGGGCTTTGAAGTTTTCTACATAGGCGTCGAGCATGAGCATTTCGCAGTTGTTGGCTTTGGCCTCTTCTGTCATCCAGTCGAGAAGCATCTTGCCTACACCTTTGGAGCGGTGCGATTCGGCAACAACGAAGTTGTCGATCTCCAGGTATTTTCCTGAGTATAATTTGGCACATATCCAGTAGCCTGAGACAGCAATGCATCGCTCCTCTTCGTACAAGGCTACCTGGTAATAGTTGTGCGGCACCATTTGATGTAATAATGATTCGTAGTTCTCTTTAGTGAGGACAGGCGTAAGCTGCTGTATGAGTTCAAGGTTGGGCAGCATACCTTCTATGTCCGATATTTTGCGGATAGAAATATTTTTCTGCATGGGACAAATATAGTTGATCGGTTGACTAGTTGATTGGTTGGCAGATTGATTCATCTTCATTACTTAGGGCGCTCCGTAATTTGATAATGTGTATGCCAGTATTATTATAGCGTTGCTGCCCGATTACCAGCAATAAAAAATGCCCCACATTGCGGGGCATTTTTATTAAATATCTGTTAGCTATTAGAACTTAGGACAACGGAAGTTGTAAGTAGGTCCTTTTTCGCGCTTGTTGATACAGCCATTGAAGATGAGTGATATTTCGTAAGCACCCATACCTTTTGTAGCGGGAGTGAAGCTGGATACGTTAACGTCGTAGCTGATACCCAGTTGCATCTTAGACCATTCGAAAGCGATGTAAGGGGCGATCGCATCGTTGTAACGATACCATGCACCCAGGTAGAAGATGGTGTTCTTCTGGAACTCTTCGTCATGACCGGGATTGAGGATGAAACCTACTGCAGCACCCAGAACCAGTTCAGAAGCCTTAGCCTGGCTTTGATACAGGGCAGAAGCATATAGTACTGAATTCTCGTTCAGGTCGAATGAACCACCCAGGTAACCAGTATAACGAGAGTGTATGCGGTTGTTACCATTCAGGAAGGTTTCAACAGGCTGGGTAAGGTGATAGTAAGAGAAACCGATATAAGCACTTGCATGCTCAGCTACGCGGCCGGTGTACATAATACCTGCATTGAAATCGGGGTAGTTAACATCCGAGTTGCTCAGGTTTTCCGTTGTAGGCAGGGAAGCGTAGGTAGTGCTTGGGTCGTATTGGTCTTCAAACTGAAGCTTGGTAAAGTCGATATTCTTCTGAACCATAGAACCCTGGAAACCAAGAGAGATATTGTGCCTCTTATCCTGGCCGAAAGCCTTATGGTAAGCCAAAGACAGACCTACAGTGATGTTCTGAAGGCTACCAAGACCTGATTTATCGTAAAGAAGGAGCAAACCCAGACCAACGGCATCGCCATTGTTCAATTTTCCCTTCATGGTAGACATGTCGTAAGAAACAGTACCCGTTGTGTAAGGATTAGCCGATACAGAGCCCCATTGCTGACGATAGTTGGCAGCCAGGCGCAGATCGCACTGAGTTAAACCGGTGAGGGCAGGGTTTAGAGTCATGGGTGATGCAAAATATTGAGTAAAGTGGGCATCCTGAGCCTGTACACTACCCGCCAACATCATCGCCGCGCTTACCCCTAGTAATATTTTCTTCATCTGTATGATTTTGTTAATGTTTAACGATATTTATGAAAGCAAAATAAGCCAATTATTCCTATAATACAAGACAAGGTTCAAGTTTATTTTAGTTGGGTCAGGACTGGACTTTACTGCCATAAGACAGGTCTCCTGCGTCTCCCAGCCCGGGAACTATATATCCCCTTGCGGTTAATTCGTCATCTATGGTTCCCGCCCATATATGTGCATCGGGGAAACGCCTTTTTACCAGTTCTATACCCACTGTGCAGGCTATGGCCGTAACCACATGTATCTGCGAGGGTGTCTGATCATCTGTCAGTGACTGCAAAGCCAGTACCAGCGAGGCGCCGGTTGCCAGCATCGGGTCAGCTATTATCAGCGGCCTTCCCTCTACTTCGGGAGAGGTGACGTAGTGTTGTTCTATCTCAAAGCTGCCATCACGGTGGTGTTTCCTGTAGGCAGCTACAAAGGCGTTGTCGGCCATGTCAAAATAGTTCAGCAATCCCTGGTGCAGCGGTACACCGGCCCTTAGGATCGTTGCCAGCACAGGTTGGGGATCTAAATTCCTGCATTCTGCTTCACCCAGGGGAGTAGTAATGGTAACAGTTGCATATGAGAGTTTTTTACTTATCTCGTAAGCTGCTACCTCACCTATGCGTTCCATATTTCGCCTGAACCGCATCCTGTCTCCCTGCATGTCTACATCCCTTATTTCCCTTATCCAGTTACTCAGTACTGAATCTGTGCTGCCAAGATCAATAACCATAGAATGTAAACTTACTGAAGCTTTAAAAGAACCTGAACTCCTTCCTTCAACAAATTTTCGTCAATATTATATATTGTTTTTCCGTTCTAATAGCGGTGTAGCGTTAAAGTGGAGTTAAACTCATATGTGCCTATTTGTATGCAGGGACTACCGTCTATTTTTGTACCTTTGCACACCTTTTAATAAAAGATAGGTTTCTGGACTTAGATATGGAGGTTTTACATTCAATCGACCGTGACAGGTTGCCCCGCCACATAGCCATTATTATGGATGGCAATGGACGCTGGGCCAAAGAGCGCGGCGAAGATCGTGTATATGGTCACCACGAAGGTGTGCTTAGTGTGCGCGAGATAGTGAATACCTCTGCAGAGCTTGGCATTTCTTATCTAACTCTTTACGCATTTTCTACAGAGAACTGGAACAGGCCCAAGGCAGAAGTTGATGCGCTTATGGAGTTGCTGGTGAATACCATCCGCAAAGAAATTGAAGAGCTGAAGAAAAATAACGTTCGCCTGCACATTATAGGCGACTTTGAAAGCCTGCCTGAAATTTGCCAGAAGGAACTGAACGAAGCAAAAGAAATAACTGCGGCAAATAATGGCCTGAACCTGGTACTCGCGCTTAGCTATAGCTCGCGCTGGGAAATTCAGCAGGCTGCAAAAAAGATAGCAGAAGATGCAAAGGCAGGTGTGCTGAATCCTGACGATATAGATGATTCAGTTTTTCATAAATACCTGAGCACAGCAGCGTTTCCTGATCCTGAACTGATGATCCGCACCAGCGGCGAATACAGGATCAGCAATTACTTACTGTACCAATTGGCCTATGCCGAGTTTTATTTTACTCCTGTGCATTGGCCCGAATTCCGTAAACAACATTTGTACGAAGCTTTACTTAACTACCAGCAGCGCGAAAGGCGCTTTGGGAAAACAAGCGAACAAATTCAAACGACCACACACCAGCATGTATAAGACCTTTTTGCGTTGTTGCCTTTTTCTATGCTGCCTGTTATACTCAGTCAATCCCATTTTTGCGCAAGTCGGTTCTTCTGCTAACACCGGAACACCCCAGACTCAATATATAATAGGTGGTTTGAAAGCAAAGGGGACTGAATACATAGACCAGGACCTACTTATAGGTATCACAGGTCTTGCCGTTGGCGACAAAGTAAGGCTGCCCTATGATGAATCTATTGCCAAGGCGATCCGTATTCTCTGGAAGCAGGAGCTTTTCTCTGATGTCCGTATAGATATAGAGAAGATAGTTGCCGATAAAGTTTTCCTTATTATAGTAGTGGAAGAGCGTCCCCGCCTGGGCAGGTACAACTTCCGCGGTGTGAAGAAAAGCGAAGCACAGGACCTGAAGGATAAAGTGAACCTGGTAACTTCTAAAGTGGTAACACAGGCTACTAAACAGGATGCAGTTGCCCGCATCAGGAAATACTACGAAGAGAAAGGTTACGGTAACGTAAATATTACTGTACGTGAACGCCGCGACACGCTAAGTGATAATTCCGTTATCCTTAATTTCGATATCATCAAAGGTGCAAAGACGCACATAAACCAGGTAAATATCATTGGCAACGAAAACGCTACCGATGCGCGCCTGAAGAGAACATTGAAGTCTACTAAGGAAATGGCTCGTATCAGCCTGTATCCTGCAGACAGGAACAGCGCGGGCGGTCCCGAGAAGCGTTCGTTCGGGAAATATCTTTCTAACTTCGGTTTCCTTTCTCTTTCGCAAACGCTGGATGCACTGAATCCTTATTTCCGCTACACCTTTTTCTCATCATCTAAGTTCAACCGTACTAAATACGAAGATGATAAGCAGGCATTGATAGCCTATTACAATACACTGGGCTACAGGGATGCCAATATTCTGAAAGACAGCGTATATGCTGTAGAGAATGGCAACCTGAATGTGGACATATATATTGCCGAAGGCCGCAAATACTACTTCGGCGATATGGAGTGGAGAGGTAATACCAAATACAGCAGCGAGTATCTTTCACAGGTACTGGGTATCAAGAGGGGAGATGTTTATAACCTGGAACTGCTTGAAACCCGTATAGGCCGCCAGCTGAGTCCTGAGGGTACCCAGGACGTGAGCAGCCTCTATATGGACGATGGCTACCTGTTCTTCAACATCGACCCGGTTGAAACTTCGATAATAGGTGACACGATCAACTACGAAATGCGTGTGACCGAAGGTCCGCAGGCTACTATTAAGAATGTAATAATAGTTGGTAACGATAAAACCAACGAACACGTTATACGTCGCGAACTGAGAACACTTCCCGGTAATAAGTTCAGCCGCGAAGCGTTGATCCGTTCACAAAGGGAAATTGCTAACCTTAACTTCTTTGACCAGGAGAAAATTGGTATTCAGCCAAAACCTAATCCGCAGGATGGTACGGTTGATATTGAATATTCATTGGTTGAAAAATCAAGCGACCAGCTGCAGCTCTCTGCCGGGTTCGGCGGTGGTGTAAGGTTCTATGGTAACATAGG
>CAMPKR010000206.1 GCA_946887345.1 uncultured Bacteroidota bacterium
AGTTCCCTTCAGGTCTTTATCGCTCAGGTTGCTGATCTTGGTGCTGATCACCATTTCATCTCCCTGCCTGAAGAATCTCGGCAGACCCGGCATCACCATCAGGTCCTTCTGTGTCTTTACCGTTCCGCTTATCTGCCCGAAGCTCATATCCTGCGTATGTGCCAGCGCCATGAATTTCCACTCCGTCAGCGCCTCCGGCATCGTGAACTCTATCCTTATATTTCCATTCGCATCTGTCCTCAATTGGGGGTAGAAGAACGCTGTTTCTTGCAGGTTTCTGCGCAGAGGCACATCTGCTGTGTTTTCATCAACAATTCCGGACTGCTGACTAAGCTCGGCTTGTTTTTCGATGTTTTTTTCTTTTTTTTCACGAATACCTGGCCCTGAGTTTGCCACCACGCTAGCCATTTCGATCTCGGGCATGTTCTTAACGTCATCTCCACTCAATATATTGGTAACTGGTCCATCTTTTGTAGACTGTGTATTCACAGGTGCAGCAAACATTACATCGCCCCTACTCCTATAATAGCCACCACCATAGTCAGGTAGAAAGAAGATCACATCATAGCTCTTTTCATAGTAGGGCAGCGACTCTTGCTCATAATAAGCCAGTTGCCTTCCACTCTCTGTTCCAAAACCAATATTAGCCTGCCAGTATATCCTGTTATTGATAGACGGATACATACCATACATACTCCATCCGTGCGACCTATACGCATCCAGCGAAGCATCATACAGTCCTGCTACCATTTCCGCCGCCACTTTTTCTTTCTTGGGGCCGCTCACCACCATGGTCCATGTTTCTTTCTGCCCCGGCTGTAGCTTATCGCGGTGTGTCTCCCAGCTCACCTTCAGGTCCTTATTGCTCCACGGCACATGCACCTGCGATGTAGCCTGGTAGAAGCGGTTCTCCTTCACTGTTATATAGCTAACTACCACACCGCCGCGGTCAGCTTCCGTTATTTGCCTGGTCCATTGGTATGGCTTGTTGTATTCCAGTTGTTTGGTGCTCATGCTGTTATTCATCGTCTGTTCCTGTTGTATCAGGAAGAGTTCTTTGTATCCGCTCAGCACGTTCACCTTCGCCATCTCTCCTGGCTCCTTGGTCTGGCTCGCAGGCATCACTGCCGGTGCATCCGGCACATTGCCACTATTACCTTCGTCCCACACCTGCACATATTTCTTCTCGCTCACCACTGTGCCGTTCTTGTCCTTTGTCTCCAGTTCTATCACGTACCAGCCATTCTTGTTCCATGTTTTCCTGTCGATGCTGACCTTTCCGGTCTCCGTAGTGTTGATGGTTCTTTCTAGCGGAGTGTATGTCTTGTCCCAGTTTAGATGGCTTGCTTCATCCTTGTATTCATCATTCGGAAAATACTTTTTAAATGTCGCCTCATCCATCACAAATTGATCCGGTACACTCCACTGTCTTTTTCTTAAGACATTATCAGGTGATTTCAGTAGTGATATCTTCATCGTCACCTGTGCGGCTTCAAATTGACCGTTCAGGTTTTGCGTCCTCACGTAAATGCTATCCAAGTCCTTCGGACTGGCTTTCTCCGGCAGCGATGCCGTTATTTGTATGCCTATATATCCCGCGCTAATGCTCTCGCTGCTGCTTCTTGTCTCCCCGTTTATGTCCGTCACATCGGCGTGTACAGTATAGGTGAAGGTCGGCAGTGTGCTCCTGTCTACACTAAGGTCAGGTTTGGCCGTAAATACTACAGTAAACTTCCCATCCTTATCCGTGGTGGTAGTACCGTTAGCTATTTCTGTCTCCGAAAAGCTATGTCCGCCGTACCAGCGGTAGTAAAGCCAGTAGTAGGGGAATACAATATTTCTCGTCACCCTGTACTTCACAGTGGCGCCGTCTATATTATTACCGGCGTATGCCTCTGCCTTACCCGTCATCTTTATCTCGTCATTCAGCGCATAGCTGCCTTTCAGGTCTTCAAACTTCACGGCAAACTTTGGTCGTTTATATTCTTCCACCGACAGCGATGCCGAGCCGTGATTGTCCCGTATAGTCATGTTGCCGGTCAGCCCGCTTTCAGGCGCAGTGAACTTACCCGTAAATGATCCAAACTCATTTGTCTTTAGCTTTTGTGAAGCTATCTTCTGCCCGTTCGCATCATAGAAGGTTACCTCGCTTTCAGTATTGGTCATCACGCTGTTCTTCTTGCCGCCCTTCTCCATATTCACCATTATACCTTTGTAGTGAATGGTCTGCCCCGGCCTGTATATCGATCTGTCTGTAAAGAAATACGTACGCGTTACATCTCTTTCCCTGTCGTCCCTGCCTGCATATAAGTTGAATGAGTTAAAATGATACAATGCATCATTGGCCGTCTTTATAGTGATTCCCTGGTAGTACTCATATTTGGTGGTGCCTGTACCATAAGAGCCATCGCTGTTAGTTTTCAACTCTTTGCTCTTCACTATATCATAATCACCTCTTTTGTTGTTGTACTTTTCGGTATAGAGTTCCAGCTTCGCATTTGGCACCGGCCTGCCCGTTTTCCTGTTCAGTACATAACCTTGCGCGTTGCCGTTGTTGGAAGAGATGATGCTCAGCAGCGAGACCTGGAATACTACCGCCGTCAGTATATTATCCTTATTGGCAAAGGAAGCTTCAGAGCTTGCCACCACCGCATACATGCCTACAGGTAAAGCGTCTATTTTTATTTCTGTATTGTGGGTGTCGTAGTCCCCGGTGCCCGGCAGTTTTGTATTCCCCTGCTGCAGTACATTGGCCTTCATCAGTGTGTTATACCATGCCGTATCATAATAGTGCCTCATTGCCCTCTTATATTGCTCGGGATTCACGGGCACCACTTTAAAGTAGGCCTGCTCCACATTCTTATAGTTGAGTAATATTTTCGATGCCTCACCGGGCAGTACCACGTCCTCGCTCTGCAGGGTCAGTTGTTTGGCTAGTATCTGTTGCAGCATTTGCCGCGCGGCTATGCCGCCCTCGCTATCGGGGAACTTACTCACTATCGCATCCAGCTTTTTCTTCTGCGCTGCATAGTCATACTTCACCTGCTGACCTCTGGGGTATCTTTTGTTCTGTTTATTGTTGTTGCTTTCCGCAGTCTCATACATCTGCATCGCCAGTTTATAAGAGGCCATTGCGGACAAAGGGTTGCCGGCATATTTATTTTCTATTCTTTCAAGTCCTTTCCTGTATAGTTCTTTCTTATCAGGATGCACTGAGTGTGCAAATGCAAAGTCCAGCCTGTGCAGGTCAGCATCTATCACAGCATCCGGTTTGCTGTCATTCAGGTGTAGCGATATTATTTGCTGGTAAAGCCTTAGCGCCTGCCACTGCATAGAGCTGGTATCTCCTGTCTTAAAATTGTGCCGGGCAAAATCTTCAGCCGCTGCAAAAGCTGCAGCATCATCCATCACAAACTGGAATGTAGGCTTCGTCACATCCTTTTCGTCATTCTCATAAAACGAAATAGCCCTGAAAGCCAGCAGGTCAAAAAGGGTTGGGCGCAGGTTCCTCGTGTTCACACCCTTCACTAGCACCGGGTCGTACTCTGCTATGTTTACCTGCTTCAGCTCACCGGCTCTGCTCAGCGAGGACTTATATAGTGAAGCGATTTTATCAAAGAACTTGGCCGCATCCCATTGCTCAAAGTCATTGCCCGTAGTATTGGTAGCAGTCCTTCCCAGTATCTTCCAGCGGTTATTGATGTAATAGTTCCAGTACAGTTGTGCGGTAATACTCTGCCACACTGCGCTCACAGGAAAGCCGGTGCTGGCCGTTTCTTTTTCTGCCTTTAGTATTGCATCCTTCGCAGCATCTTCATTTTTCATAAAGTCTCCCCTCATCAGGTAGAGCTGTGCCTTCAGCATGGCTACCTGTTGGTTCTTAGCCTTAGCCTGCGCATACACCCCATCCAGTATCTTCTTAGCCGACTCCGGGAAGCCCCTGTTCAGCAGAGAATCCGCTTTTTCCCAGTCGCGCTTGTATGGCTCATTATTGCTTTGCGCTACGGCCATGAATGGCAATGCAAAACACAGTAAAAACAGGATATTCCTCATATAACGCTTTATTGATGGCAAAGATAGAACGCAAATAGTGTGCAATTCCATACGTTTCACCCCCAGCGGGGGAAGTTTAACATTGATTTTCCCGGTCGTCTTTGCGAGCCGCAAAACAGGACAGAGTTGAGAGCTTTTTGTCAGTTGATGCGGCGTGGCGATCTCACGCAATGTTCTTGCGGCACATACAAGCTACGTTTCCGAGGATTCCCCCTCCGTGGGGTGAAGTTTACCATAACTGGACGCACTACTTTTATGCCAATGTTTGAGATGGTTTCATAAACAGGGCCGGTATTCACCGGCTCTTTCTTAAAAGAGTAGCATAAGAAAAGCCTTACAGGACTGTAAGGCTTTTTTCATTTCGTGGTCGCCTGCGTCGAAAGCAGGACATACCTTTACCCCTATTGAAACGAAAAAGGTCAAATGGTGATGAAAAAGGGAAAACAATATTAGCACCTTTAATGGGCTTTTCCAACCGCAATAACATGTTATGTATTGCAGGCTCCCCGCAACGGTTATATGCTTGGTTTACAACACTGTGCGATGTTTTTCTGCTTCTTATATTTCTTCCATGTACACGATAGGGTGCAGCTCCCAGTTTGTTTTCCGCCATATCTGCGTGCATGATGAGCAGGTCATTGTTGCGTTGGCCCTGTGTTGATGGTCATATAGCAGGTAGCCAAACACTCTAACCCTGGCATTCTTTACCAACTGGTCCTCATAGCCGGGGTTCAGCAATTTATATTCAGGCGTTATTTCCACTATTACGCATTCACTTTTGGGTGCATCAGGCCGTAGACCAATATAGATATGAACATCGCCCGTTTTTTTAGCTTTGCTGGCCTGGTAGCAGTTGCACGATTCGGGTCCTTCTTCTATAAAGCTTATTATGTAGCCTTCCGTATACATAAAGTCTCCGCTGTTATACAAATCCTTATCTTCCTCATCAGGTAGGTCTATCAGTTCGTCTA
>CAMPKR010000207.1 GCA_946887345.1 uncultured Bacteroidota bacterium
AAGAAGAACTGAAACGCAGGCTGGAAGTGGAGAAGAAGGCAATGGAAGAAGGGCTCTCGCAGCAACTGAAAAAGAACCTGAACGAGGAGTATGCAGAGAAACTGAAATACTTTGAGAACCAGATAGACCAGAAGAACGACGAGATAAGGAAGGCAAGGGAAATAGAAATAGCCCTGATGAACGCGCAGCAAAAACTGAAAGAGCACGAGGAAGAGATGGAGATGAAGCTCCAAAAGACGGTGCTGGAAGAAAAAGCGCTGCTGCATGAGAAGCTAAAAAAAGACGAGGAAGAGAGGAGCAAGGTGCGCGACCTGGAGTACCAGATGAAGCTGAAAGAAATGGAGAAGCAACTGGAAGACCAGCGCAAACTCGCAGAAGAAATGAAGCGCAAGGCAGAGCAGGGATCGATGCAGCTGCAGGGAGAGATACAGGAACTGGCACTTGAAGAATTGCTCAGAGCGGCGTTCCCATTTGACATCGTGAGTGAAGTAGGAAAAGGCGTGAGGGGTGCTGATAGCATACTGACCGTGCGCAATGGCTTCGGGCAGGAGTGCGGGAGTATTATATATGAAAGCAAACGTACCCAGGCTTTTGGCGGTGACTGGATAGAAAAAATAAAAGCTGATATGCGCAGCCAGGGAGCTGCTATAGCGGTGATAGTAACGCAAACACTGCCGAAGGGCATGGATTGCTTCGGGGAGAAGGACGGGGTATGGATATGCAGTTTTTCAGAAGTACGTGCGCTGACTGCGGTGCTGAGAGATATGGTAATAAGGGTGGCCGGAGCAGTGAACAATAATGAGAACAAAGGCGAGAAGATGGTTATGCTGTACGACTACCTTACCAGCAAAGAGTTTTCAGAGCAATGGGATGCGATAAAGGAAGGCTTTGTTTCTATGCGCATGTCGATAATAAAGGAGCGGGAGCAGATGGAGAAGATGTGGAAGGCAAGGGAAAAGCACCTGGATAAAGTACTGCTGAATGCCAGCCGCATTAAAGGCTCTATAAGCGGCATATCGGGAATGGATGTGAACCTGAATTTGATAGAAGAGGCCGGGGAGAATGAATATATGATAGAGGCTTCTAACCCCAACACCTAAAAGGGTTTTAGATATCTTTTAAAAATAGAAAGGCCACTCTGCGGAGTGGCCTTTTAAATATAGTCTTAGTTGGCTTTTTTCTTTTTTTCTTCGAGATGAGGGTAATAATGAATCACCTTTCCGTTTTTATCACTAATGACGATATAGTCTTTTTTCTCACGTGCTTCATCCACCAATTTTTTTACAGCAAGGCGAAAACCTTCCATTATTTTCTCAGAGTAATGCTTATCTGTTATTCGCATTTTGAAGTATTTTGTTCCAAATGTCTTTATCAACTACATTGGCAGAGGCTATACCATTCCCTTCCGCAACCATTATCGGTGCATCCCCGGAATTGTTAACCACCATCCAGTGATCACATATTGGGATGAACAAATTTACTAAATTTTTCAACCCTTTAGGATATCTGCGCCTTATAATGTCTGCAGGAATATTATGCCCTCCCTTCGCTACCCGTTTCTTTACTCTGTCGATAGAAAGCTCCGCACTATCCAACCAAAAAAAGAAAAGGTTGATCTCATATCCCCGCTCTCGACCCTCCCGAATAAGGTTAACATAGTGCCTGGTTGTCAATGTTGTTTCTATAGCAAAGGTTTCATTGTGCTCTATCAACTCTGATATTCTCCGCAGCATTATCCTACCCGCCTCAAATGAAACACCTTCCGGATTAAAAGGAGACAAACCCCTCGCTATTTCATCTGCATTTACATACTCTTTGCAATCAACAATGCCTGGTAGCAAAGTGTATGCACCTGTTGTTTTTCCTGCCCCGTTAGGGCCCCCAATTATATGCAATACCGGCATCGGAACAAATATAAACAACAATCCCGCTCTTCTGAGCGGGATTGCAGTATTTCAACCTGATAATTATTATGCTTCAGCTTCCCTGTAAGCTTCTGTTGGTTCGCAGGTGCAAACCAGGTTACGGTCGCCATATGTATTGTTTACGCGTGATACACTTGGCCAGAACTTATTGCTCTTAACATAGTCGAGCGGATAAGCTGCCTGCTGACGGCTGTACTTATGGTTCCATTCATCCGAAGTAATAACACCCTGCGTGTGCGGAGCATTTTTCAGAGGATTGTCGGCCTTGTCAGCTTTGCCCTCTTCTATTGCGCGTATCTCTTCACGAATGTCCAAAAGTGCATCGCAGAAGCGGTCCAGTTCGCCTTTGTCTTCGCTTTCTGTAGGCTCTATCATAATAGTACCAGCAACAGGGAAGCTCATAGTAGGCGCGTGGAAGCCATAGTCTATCAAACGTTTGGCTACATCTTCAGCTTCTATCTCAGCAGTTTTTTTGAACGGACGCAGATCAACGATGAATTCGTGAGCGCAGGTTCCGCCGCTGCCGGTATACAGTATTTCGTAGCTGTCCTTCAGCCTTGCACGCATGTAGTTAGCATTCAGGATAGCAAACTCTGTAGACTTGCGAACGCCTACACTGCCCAACATGCGGATGTAAGCATAAGAAATCAGCAGTATACTGGCTGAACCGTAAGGGGCAGCAGATACTGCACCCTCACCCCTACCCTCTCCCTCAAGGGGGAGGGAGTTTTCAACATTACCCGGCAAGAAAGGGGCCAGGTGCGATTTAAAACAGATAGGACCCATGCCAGGGCCGCCACCACCGTGAGGGATAGCGAAAGTTTTGTGCAGGTTAAGGTGACAAACATCGGCACCAATCAGGCCCGGAGCTGTAAGTCCTACCTGGGCATTCATGTTCGCACCATCCATGTATACTTGTCCGCCATGCTGGTGAACGATAGCGGTAATATCTTTTATTGATTCTTCGTACACACCATACGTAGAAGGATAGGTGATCATGATGCCCGCAAGATTAGCTGCATGTTGTGCAGCTTTTGCCTTCAGGTCTTCTACATCTACATAACCATTCTCCAGTGCTTTTACTACCACCACTTTGTATCCGCACATAACGGCTGAAGCAGGGTTGGTGCCGTGTGCAGAGATAGGTATCAGCATCACATCGCGGTGACCTTCGCCACGGCTTTCATGATAATTGCGGATAGCCAGCAGGCCTGCGTATTCACCTTGCGCGCCTGAGTTAGGTTGCAGGCTGCATGCATCGAAGGCTGTTATTTCGCAGAGGTAATCAGCCAGTTCCTTTACGATTTGCAGATAGCCTGCAGCCTGGTTCTTTGGAGCGAACGGATGCATTTTGCTCCAATGCGCCCAGCTCAGCGGCATCATTTCAGAAGCTGCGTTCAGCTTCATGGTGCAGGAACCCAGGGAGATCATACTGGTGTTCAGGCTGAGGTCTTTATTTTCCAGGAACTTGATATAACGCATCATCTGAGTTTCGCTGTGGTGCTTGTTGAACACATCGTGTTGCAGGAAATCAGAAGTACGTGTAAGGGCGGTAGGGATATGAGTGAGCGCAGTATCTTCATTGATGCTGAAAGCGCCCTCGCCTGTGAGTACTTCAAGGATATCAGAAACATCGGCTGTTGTAGTTGTTTCGTCAAGTGAAATACCTACGAGGCCGTTGCCATAGTAACGGAAATTGATACCGCTATCTTCAGCACGCTGGCGGATCTTGGCTTCATCTTCCACGCTTACTACTACAGTATCGAAGTATTTAGTGCTGAACAATTTCAGCCCTGCGTCACCGATTGCGTTACCAAGTGATTGTGCCATTACTGCAACACGCTTGGCAATATTCTTCAGACCTGTAGGGCCATGGAATACGGCGTACATAGCAGCCATATTGGCCAGCAGGGCCTGTGCTGTACAGATATTAGAAGTTGCTTTTTCGCGCTTGATGTGCTGCTCGCGGGTTTGCAGTGCCATGCGCAGTGCGCGGTGGCCCTGGGCGTCTACAGAGATACCGATGATACGGCCGGGTATCTGGCGCTTGAAATCATCCTTGCAAGAGAAAAACGCAGCGTGAGGTCCACCATAACCAAGAGGCACACCAAAACGCTGTGCAGAACCGAAAGCAACATCAGCACCCAGCTCACCCGGAGGTGTTAAAAGCGTGAGTGCCAGCAGGTCGGTTGCCATGGCTACATAAGCACCAACACCGTGCACTTTTTCTATAAAGCTGCGATAGTCTTCTACACTGCCCTTGTCATTAGGATATTGCAGGATAGCACCACAGTAAGTATTGTCAATTTCAGCAGTAGCGAAGTCGCCGAATACCACCTGCGCACCTATAGGTAAAGCCCGTGTTACAACGACGTCTTTTGTTTGCGGGAATACATTGTTATCAACGAAGAATTTGGGTTTATCAGGATTGTTTGAATCCTTGTTGACCATATGGAAGAACATTGCCATTGCCTCAGCAGCAGCGGTTGCTTCGTCAAGAAGTGACGCGTTCGCCAGTTGCAAACCCGTGAGATCGCTTACCATCGTCTGGAAGTTAAGCAGACTTTCCAGGCGACCCTGGCTTATTTCAGCCTGGTAAGGAGTATACTGGGTATACCATCCCGGGTTTTCAAAAACATTACGCAATATCACGCTGGGTGTATGCGTATCGTAGTAACCCTGGCCTATATAAGTGCGGAATACTTCGTTTTTGATCGATATCTCTTTTATAAGTTTCAGGTAGTCTGCCTCGCTGAGTGATCCAGGGATATTCAGCTTGTGATCCATGCGGATGGCTGAGGGCACCGTACGGCCAATCAGTTCATCCATATCTGCTACTCCTATGGTGCGGAGCATATCTGCAGTATCCTGTTCATTAGGGCCAATGTGGCGGCCTATAAACTCAGAGTTTTGAAGCGAAAACAAATTCATATTATAAATCAAAGTTCAAAAGTAAAAATTCAAA
>CAMPKR010000208.1 GCA_946887345.1 uncultured Bacteroidota bacterium
CCTTAAAATCGGAACTCAACCGTATCTGGAATTCCGGTCGCTTCCCTTTGGTAGACATAGATGTTAATGGAGCCCTTGCTATCCAGAAAAGGCATCCACGCACTTCCCTGTCTATTTTCATCCAGGCTCCCTCCCTGGAAGTGCTTAGGGAAAGGTTGACCCTTCGCGGCACAGAAACGGCTCAAACACTGGAAGAACGCATAGATAAGGCCAAGTTCGAGCTCACTTTCTCCAACCAGTTCGACAAAATTGTCATCAACGACCATATTGACTCAGCCATCATCGAACTGATGAAGATCGTCGAAGAATTCATAGCCGGCTAGACACTAGCATTGAAATCCCTTTTTATTATCTTTGAAACTATATGGACGCACACCTTATCTGGTATATTATAGCTTGTATTATATTAATAGGCTTCTTTGCCGGAACGGAAATAGCAGTTATATCTGCCAATAAGCTGAACATAGAGCTTCGCAAAAAGCAGGGGTCTATGGCCGGCCGCATCCTCTCCCGCTTCATGGAGAGACCTTCCGAGTTTATCGGCACCAGCCTTATCGGCATCAATATCACCCTGGTTATTTACGGCTTCCTGATGACCTCCCTTACAGAGCAGTTTCTGTCCGGCCTGCCCTGGCCTTTGAACTTGCCCTACATCCGCCTCATCATCGATACCTTTTTTGCCACTATCATCATACTGATATTCGCCGAATTTCTGCCCAAAGCCATTTTCCGTGCCAAGGCGGAGCAGGTGCTGGTATTCTTCAGCTTGCCCATGCAGCTGATGTTCTACCTGTTATATCCCCTGGCTAAGGTTTTTGTATCTATCTCTGAATTCATTCTCAAATACCTCTTCAACGTGCGCATCAGGGAAAACCAGCCTGTCTTTGGCCGTGTGGACCTTGAAGTATTTGTAAAACAGAGCCTGCACGGTCACGAAAGTGATACTGCAGATGTGAACACTGAATTGTTCGAAAATGCTCTCGACCTGGTCAATGTTAAGATCCGCAAGTGCATGGTGCCGCGCAATGAAGTGGAAGCAATTGAAATAGACACTTCTGTCGAAGCTGCCCGCAACAGGTTCATTTCTACTAAGCTTTCCAAGATCATCGTCTATGAAGGTAACGTTGATAATATTCTTGGCTACGTACACCACCTGGATATGTACCGCAAGCCTAAGTCTATCAAAGATATCCTTCACACCATTTCAGCGGTTCCGGAAGCAATGAGCGCCGTAGACCTGATGAACCAGTTCACCCGCGAGCGCAAGAGTATTGCCTGGGTGATCGACGAGTTCGGCGGTACCGCAGGCATAGTAACCATGGAAGACGTACTCGAAGAAATATTCGGTGATATCAATGACGAATACGATGTAGAAGAATACGTAGAAAAGCAGATATCTGAAAACGAATTCATCTTCTCAGGCAGGCTCGAAATAGATTACCTGAACGAAAAATATGGTTTCAATTTCCCTACCGATGAATCTGAAACACTTTCAGGTTATATCATAGCCAACCATGAGACTATTCCTAAGATCAAAGAACGTATCATCATAGATCGTCACGAATTTGATATCCTGCTCGTGAGCGATACGCGTATCGAGACAGTGAAGATGAAAGTATTCAAATAACTAAATCTATTTCCGTATGGCAGTTGCAAAGGCTTTCAATCTCAATAAATGGATAGAGGAACATCGCGATAAGCTAAAGCCACCTGTGGGCAATGCACAGGTGTATAAAGATGTTGCAAACTTCATCGTGATGGTGGTAGGTGGTCCAAATAGCCGCAAAGACTACCACTACAACGAAAGCGAGGAACTCTACTACCAGCTGGAAGGTGATGTGATGGTGAAAATCATAGATGACGGCAAGGCAGTAGACATAGAACTGAAACAGGGCGATATGTTCCTGTTGCCGCCTAAAACACCCCACTCTCCCCAGCGCGGGCCTAACACCGTTGGCCTGGTAATAGAAAAAGTGCGCGAAGGCCGTGAAATAGATGGTTTTATGTGGTTTTGCGAGAACTGCAACGAAAAGCTCTACGAAGAATATTTTGAACTGACCGACATCGTGGCCCAACTGCCGCCGGTGATGGAACGCTTTTATTCCGACGTTGAGAAACGTACCTGCAAGAAGTGCGGCGCGGTAATGGATCCACCAGTTCCTAAAAAGTAATTCTAGTCGCAGAGTGCAGCAAAGGCCTCATTTCTCTTTGCGCTTTTAGAGTTTAATGCCTACTTGCAATAAATATTTATTTATTTCCTGCTTAGGGAAATCGGCCCAAATTTCTATTTTTGCAAGCACAATACATTTAAAATAAAAACAACATGTCTCACGAACATCACGACGAGCATCAGCACGAAGGACCACAGATAGATATTAAGAAATCAAAATCAGCTTTCAGCGCCTCATTTTGGTTCACGCTGATACTTGCCCTGCTCTTTATTGCCGCGCTTAATTTCGTTAATGTGATGAGCCAGCCTGAGGAAGGCCATGGCGGACATGAAGCTCATACCGAGGCTCCGTCGCATGGCGCAGCAGGTTCGGGCCATGGTGAAATGGAAGGTGGCCATGCGGACGCTACCCACGCACCTACAAACACAGGCGACCAGACTGCTGATACCGCAGCAGAAAGCAGCAGCGAGCACCACTAAGATCGCAATACGCAACCTTGTATATACACGATACTATCGCTATTACCGGCGCGGCAGGCTTCATTGGCAGCTACCTTACCGGCTATCTTAACCAGGTAGGATTTGAGAATCTTATCCTGGTTGATAATTTTTCAGATGAGCGCAAAACGCGTAACCTGGAAAACAAGATATTTAAGCAGAAAATAGATCGTGAAGAATTCTTCGACTGGCACAAGGCTAATCCCCGCGCTATTCAGGCCATTTTTCACTTAGGTGCCAGAACAGACACTACCGAAATGGACTACGAGGTACACAAAAAATGGAACCTCGACTACTCGAAAAAGATATGGGAGCTCTGCGTGCAGGAAAATATCCCCCTGCTCTATGCTTCATCAGCGGCAACCTACGGCAGCGGTGAGCATGGCTATACCGACAGCCACGACATAGTTAAGCAGCTACAGCCACTCAATCCCTACGGTGTCTCAAAAAACGAATTTGATATCTGGGCCCTGGAGCAAACCCAAACTCCGCCTAACTGGTTTGGTGTTAAATACTTCAATGTTTACGGGCCTAATGAATACCACAAGGGCCGCATGGCTTCGGTAATACTTCATGCCTACAGGCAGATCAAAGAAAAGGGAGAGGTAAAACTCTTCCGCTCTCACAATCCCGACTTTGAAGATGGCGGCCAGAAGCGCGATTTCATCTACGTTAAGGATGTGGTCCGCATGTGTGTCTGGCTGATGATGGCCGTTCCGGCATCTGGATTATACAATGTTGGTACCGGCAAGGCCCGTACCTTCTGCGACCTTGTTTCAGCCGTTTTCAAAACATTGAAAATGCCTGAAAACATAATCTTCATAGATACCCCCGAAGACATCCGCGATAAATACCAGTACTATACACAGGCGGATATGGGCAAGTTCCTGGCTACGGGTTACGACAGGGCCTTTTCTACGCTGGAACAAGGTATCTATGAGTACGTCTCCATGTACCTGGAAAAAGATGCCGTCTACTGATTGCTTTTACACTTTACCGTTTTCAATATCGTTTCAAAGCCTTTTCGGTTCTTAGGCTCATCTTCGCTAGCTCCCTGCGGGTTGATCATGATCATATTTCCGCAGCCTTTAAACACCAGAACCGACCCTGAGAACGGCAGCTTATCGTAAGCAACCGTATAGTTCACTTTCTTAGCTGTAAACTCCCCTACTTTCACGTCGGTAGTATCCTTGCCCCAGGTAAACTCAGTTCCCTCATTCATGCCCGCTGAATTCTCAATATTCTGCATACAAAGCACAAGAAAGGAATTGAGATCAAATTCACGGCCTATAATAACGAACGATACCAGCCCACTCTCCAGGTCACCCTCTTTCTCCGCAGAATAGTAGATGGCATTTTTATCCGGTTGCTCATTACCCACCTTCCAGCCGGAAGGAACCTTGAAGCGCACACCCATCTGGGAGTACTTCTTTTGGGCCAGGAGAGGCCCCGCAAAGGCCAGTAAGACAGCAACCAGGATCAGCTTCTTCATACCCTAAGATACAGTAAATATGCCAGCTGCCACTTACTGCCACATCTCCGCCGGCTGCTGGCATGTGTCTGCCGGTGAGTGACATGCATGCTGACAGCTTCCGCCGCTTTACTGCCTCATAACTGTCAACTTCCTTTTTGTAATATCAGCTCTGGTAGCGGGTTTCATTGGCTTTGATGTCTTTGAGACCGACATCGTTTTTGTGAAGAGCCATGCTTTACCAGCTTTGGAAGCCAGTGGAATAAAGGTACGATGATGAGGTATGCGAAACAAAATAAAGTTGTCCTTTGTGCATAACTTTTTTGCAAAAAAATTGCATTTTTTTACAACCGGAAATAAAAAACGGTTTACCTATATGAGTACCCGACCAGTTACTTAACCAATCTTGTTGTCAACTGTGAGACTGTGGTCTGCAGGGTCATTATATACACCCCGCCGGGAGCCGATGGCGGCAACACATATTCAAATTCGTTCAAACCTGCATGTGTCTTTACCACCCGTGAATCGATGTATTTGCCAGCAAGGTCGGTAACATGCACTGTGGCGTTGCCGGCATTGGCTGCCGCGCAGCGAATAGTGAACATGCCTGTGTGTGACGGAGTAGGATAAGCAACCAGCTCCCATTCTGCCGGGACATTGGAAGAAGGAGAAGAAATGGCGGTAGCAACTATAGTATCCACAATCCGGATGGCTAACGCGTAAGTCGTAGCGACGCGGAGGTCCGTATTG
>CAMPKR010000209.1 GCA_946887345.1 uncultured Bacteroidota bacterium
CCATTACCCCGGCCTTTTACATGGCGGGAGGTATCAGTTTCGGGGAGATTATACATGGGAATAGCGGTGATAGAGAGGTCTAGTTGTTTGGTTTGCTCTCCATTGCGGAGAATTACTACTTTTTTCTTTAGGCTAGCGGGTAGAAGATTAGCGACAGCCTGGGGGGCTACGATGATGGCGTTTGCTTTGTCAATAGATTTCAGCACATCTGTATTGAGGTGGTCGCCGTGAATGTCAGTAATGAGGATGAGGTTAGGAGCCTTGTGCTCCTTGTAAAGTGCCGCCTTGTGGGCCGGATCTACGTAAATGGTTTTGCCATCCCAGGTCATAATGAAGGAGGCGTGCTGAATGGGGGTAATAATAAGGGAACCTTTCCCCGTTTTTAGTTCGTCGGTAGGAGCCTTTTGCGCATGGCACAGGAATGTTGAAAAAAGAAGAATGCTGATACTGAATAGCTTGTATTTCATAGAGTAACAGTTCACAAAATTGATGCCCTGAAGGTACGATTATTGTGCCGTTCGCTAAAAATCCTGAACATGGCTACAAAAGATCTGAACCGGCAAAAACGTAAAACCGATGAGCCGGGCAGCAAGTCGTATTATGATTCTACCAGCGGTGACCCCGGTAAGGCAAGGCTACAAACAGTAAAAAACAATGAGCTGAAGGAGAGCGAGGAGAAAGAGTATTTGGACAGTTCTCCAAGACAGTCCGGGAAGTATGATGACGATGACATTTTTGACACGGGCTATATGCGCTCAGCTGCATTTCCACGTTATAGACCCGGGCAGAAGAAATAAATTCCTATCTTTTTTTTAGTTCGTAGAGACTGATCTTGTAAACAGGGCTGGTGTATACCAGTGTGTAGTTTTCAGTAACAGTTTGGATGAGTGCCGGGTATGAAGGGTGCTCAAGGGCTTCTTTTCTTTTACCCCAGGTGAGTATATAATTAATGGGTTGGACATTAGTGTTATATCCAATGATATCTACCTGAGGTGGCTCAGCCTCTATACCATCATTGACAGAAAGGTGAAGAAAAGGGTTTTTTTCGCCCTTCCAGATAAGGGGAAAATAACCGGTGTTTGCCTCATAGTTCTCCAGGAAGATGAGTTGTTTGTTGTGCGGCATAGCTTCGACTACGTGGCCGAAGAGTAGTGTCTTTTTGTTGATAAGTTCCCCGTTAGTATTCTGTAGATAGTGTTCAAAATTCAGTGGGAGGACGAGGCTTTTGTCCCTGACGCGGGTTGAGATTTCACGAATTTCTGAAACAAAAAGACTTGCCTCCCTGTAGGACGATATCTTATTGAAAGAAAAAGCCAGCGAGAAAAAGACAGAGAAGCAGATGGAGCCAATCCTGATGGCGTTTGGTATGCGGGCGAAGGAAATGATCACAAGGCCTGAAAGATATATTAACGGTTCGATACGTTGGCGTAGAAAGGAGCCACCGAAAGTCATTTCAGGGAGTAAAAAGTAGGCGGCTGTAAACAGGACGAATAGAAACCCGGGAATAAACACATGCCGGTTGGGTTTACGCAATGCGAATAATGCTAAGCCTATTGCGATAAATACCTGCAGCAGGCTTGACATCTTCATGGCCATGCGAATATCGAGCGTCGTAAGACCATATAGTGAGCTCAGGTTATTGAGATTAGAGACAAGCTCTTCTGTGGGTAGGCGGCTTGAGTTGCTGGTGCTGGCACTGCCACTATTGTCGAGCAAATAGTTAAGAATTAGCAAGAGGCAGGGCAGGGCAGAGAGCAGAAGCGCAACAACGTGCTTTACTTTCACCTTTACTTTCCCTGTATCGGTAAGTATATGTAGTCCGCAGATGATAAATGCTACCATACAGCCGAACAGGTGCATAAAGTAGAGTGTAATGAATGCAAGTGCAAGCAGGATTAGGTTTCGGGCTCTGAAATGTTTGTAGTTGGTAATGAACCAGGCGCTGATGAAAAACGAGCAGCTGATGCCAAACATGTAGTTATAAAAGCCCATGAGCAAAGCCGTCTGCCAGACAAACGGGAATGCCCAGAGAGAAAGAAAGCTATTTTCTTTTGAAAGGGCAAGGAGTAGTTTGCGGAAGCCGGCAGTGAACAAAATTATGGCCGAGGTGACGATGAGCTTTTCGGCCAGGACCGGACCACAAATATGGAAGAGGAAAAGCAGCAGCGCGTGGCTGAACCAGTTAGGCTCTGGAGCAGTATTCAGATAATAGAACTGCTGATAGAAGTCTGCCCTGCCATGCAGCATATCATATAGTATACGTGCATTGTAAGCATGACAGGGGCCATCAGCAGTAAGGAAATAAGGCACTATCCATACCGGTAGCGGGCTGAGTACCAGTAGTAGTATGAATAGTCGTTTTTCGCTGATGAGCTTGGTAATGGTCATACTGTAATGGCAAAGGTCGAAGATATTGTAAAATGTTAATGATATCTTAGATGGGCTGTTTTAACACATTTGCAACTTTTAGCATGTTATTTTTACCCTACAACAACAAAAGCAAGTGGGTATGAGAGTAAAATTATTGGGAGCTATAATGCTCTTCGGCGCAGCCATCAGCACAATTGACGCATCTGCACAAAGAAGGCCGAATGGCCCGGTAAAGATCCCGGCACCCAGGGATATCAATTACAAGAATAATTACAACAAGTATGTGGACGATGGTGCAAAATTCAACCATGCCTACCTTATCAACGGTGAGCAGATCACTAAAATGACCAAGGTGTCGCCAACCGTGCGTATATATAACGCGGTAGATGACAGGGGCAAGCGTATGATAGTATATGTGCCCGTTAACTCGATGCTTTTCGACCTGTGGGCTGACAAGCTCTATGCTCAGGAAGTGACTGACAAGGAAATGGAAAGCGCAGCAGGGGAAAACTTCGTGCCGGCGCCAATTAACCAGATAAGCCCCACAGACGCGCAGAAGTACATCTGGAATTACATAAATAATAAGAAAGCCGACGATATCAATTCTTTCCTGGTGAACACGCAGACGCTGTACCTGTACATGAACAGGGCTAACAGCAACATGTACGTTCGCTACTACCATGCAATGGATGACCATGGACAGCGCTACCTGATATGCTACGGCGTGGACAAGAACTGGAAAGACATGAGAGACGTGCAGTACCTGCTGGACCGTACCAGCCTGTGTACCAAAAACTGTGAGGGCTACGAAATGCCCCGGTCCAAAAGCGAATTAGCAAGACAATAAGATATTCATGAGGGATGAATACTGGTGAACTTAAGCCGGCCCCGTAAGGCCGGCTATTTTTTTTCTTCAGTTTGCGGTGGTTCTCCCGTAATTACCAGTTCAGGCTGTGGTTCAGGCTGCTGCAGGGTGGCGACACTTTCATCGGCAGGCGCGGAGCCGGGTGTGTGCGGAGCATGCTCCTTGGAACCCAACAAGTTGTTTTTCAGATTCCCGAAAAATGAGGCAAAAGATATACGCGAAGCATCGACCATGCGATGGCTCACCAGGTAGTGTATCACTTTTTCTTCCAGCCAGTGATGGAGTGGCAATAGTATGGCTATAAGCATGATCTTGAAGAGCATAAACTTCCAGGGCTCGCCGTGGGTGAAATGATGTATCTCGTGATCGGCAAACATGATGATGAACTCGAAGAAGAAGATGAAGGAGAAGAAGCCAAGTGCCTTTACTACCACCTTGTGTACCTTGAACGAGCCGAGTATTGCCAGCACAATAAAGCTGAGGACTATCACGATACTGATACCCATGTACTGGATATTGTACCTGCGGGCGGTGGCCTCGGCTTCTTGCTGGGCGAGCAGCTCGCGTTCGCGGGCTTCGTTTTCTACTTCAAGTTTTAAGAGTTTTTCCTCTTGTTGCACCAATTCGGCCCGCTTGTTATATTTTAAATTTAGTTTGGCATATTGGTATGCTTCGGCGATTTTTCCCTGCGAAAAGAGTAAGGAATCCAGTTCGTGTGTAAGTTCAGTTAAGTACGGAATGTATTGAGCGGAATCTGCATATTGAAATGCAAGCAGCAACTTTTCTTCCGCTTCTGATATTTTACCCATACGAGTAAGAAATTCACCATAGCGCTTAAAAAAGTTACTGAGGTAAACGTTGTCATTCGTTTTGCTTTGTAGTTTTTGAGCCGCCTGCTCATAATAGTATTCAGACGAGTCAGGCAGGCCATCAGCCTCTAGAATAAAAGCTTTAAGGCGATAGTACAACGTCGGATTATTGGTGGAAATTTCCTTGAGCTCATTAGGATATTGATTTGTATATAAGTTTGAGAGGTCTTTAAAATAGCCATTGTCAATAAGGTACGTTCTGTACACAACAAATATCTTCTGTTCGAGCTTCTCATATCCATGCCTCATGGTGTAGTCGAGTATCCTTTTTGCTACGTTCTCTGCAGCATAGCGTTCCTTATTTTCAAATAAATAGTGCGCGTTGGTTATATCCAGTCTAATAAGCGCTAATGAATCCAGAGGCGATTGCTGATAAAGTATTTTGTACTGCTCGGTAACATACTCCTTCGCCTTGCCCAAGTTGTAAATTCTATAATAGAAGGATGCCAGGCTATTGTAGCACTTTAATATCAAGTCTTGCTTTTCGCTCTTTTTGGAGAGGTATAAGGCATCTATGTATTTTCGGAATGCTTCAACTTTTTTGTTGCTCCAATCAAGGCTGTAGCCAAGCAGGATCATTGCATTTACCTTAATATCGATATTCTCGCTAAGGCTCGCGTAATAAAAGGCTTGGCCGGCGTACTCAAGAGCCTGCGCTGTATTAAACTGGTAAAGTGCCAGCTTAGCTTTTGCAAAGTAGGAATAATACGAGTTAATATTATCCTCGTACTTAGCTGCGATTTCAGTAAAATTTTTCGCGTAATCAGAGGCC
>CAMPKR010000210.1 GCA_946887345.1 uncultured Bacteroidota bacterium
TGTATAGGCCGGGAATAGATGAAGTGAGGATACCGGGCTTTGACTACAACAGCGGCACCTGGAAACTGGTGAACAATACCGGTGTGGCAAACACAGTATGGCCGCAAACCTACTATGGTGGGTTTGACTACGATATGCTAGACCCTTATGTAAATAACGGGACGCCCTTGATGGACGCATTCCTTGACAGTGCTAACCCCAACCTGTTCATTCCCGATTCATCAAGTGTGGATTGGTTGAGTTTTGCCAACGAGGTAGACCAATGGGGATATGATGTGATCACAAACCCGTTCATACAGTCGTTCTATCACAACATAGTGAAACACGTAATGTTCGACAAGTATAAGACAAGATTCAAACCCTTCGCCGGCCATTGTTACGGATTTACATACACACAACTTTTGCGTCATTTTGACGACCCCCTCTTCTCCAGCTGGTTCAATATCCCGGCGGGCACGAACATATCGCAGGTGAACAATACAGATAATGATGCAGTACAAGCTATAGCAAGAATGTATTTCCGCCAAAACGACGTGGCGACATTATCGCAGTACTCAACCGGAGGATGCTACCAGAACAAAGGCCTCTGGAACGGCCTGAGAGAGATGAAAAACGAATTCATGAAACCTTTTGCCACCTCAAACCCGAGAAGTTTGTCGTTCCAGACCCCCAATGGCTATCATAGTGTGATGCCGTATAAAATCAGGACTCCGAAGAAACTGCCTTTCGACCATCCAACGGTAGACTATGACACGGTGTTTATCCACGATTCAAATTACCCCCTGGATTCAACGAAGCATATCCGGATAGAATCATACCTCTACGAAATGCCTCACGCCTATGCTCACAGTTCAGATTATACTGTGAATTTCGCCTCGTTCAATAAAATATCCATACGGGAGCTTATGGCAATACCACATACCGAGCTGAAATCGACAAGTGCAGGAGATGACCCAAAGTATACTTTCGCTACCGACGGTTCATACTACACAATAAGCACAGGCAGCGGACAGGCCGTAGCAAACGGATCAGGATACACTAACAATACAACCGAGCTACTGGGACTTGAGTATGAGACCTTTACCAGTGACGCTCCATCAGGGCATATGACCGACACAGCTAACACAGCCAGCTTCAATACATACAATTACAGCGGACCAACAATGCAATGGAGGCAGCATAACAAGCGCCACTCAATGGGTATCAGCCGCATGGCTTCAAATGGGCAGTCAGACAACGGAGAAGTGGCTAAAAAGCGGATATCTTACGGCAACCCTGATGCAGCGACCAAATACCTGAACTGCTATTATAATGAATTGACCGACGATCAATCGCAAGGCGCGAGTATACTGGCAACGGGGGTATGTGCAGCGCAGGGAGATTCAATAGTGACAGAGAGTGAAACGCCATTTACCTATACAATAACCAAGGTGAACGGAACGACCAACTGTATTTATAATCTTACAGTATTCGCTGCCTATAACGGAGATACGATGAAGGAATTCCACTCGAGTGTGCCGATTGAGCCGAACAGCACCCACACCATAGACCCCTATTTTAATGGTACTACCGAAATAGCAGTAGTGATAGATAACGGCAATGACGGGCAAACTGATGATACACTATTCGTAGCAGGATGGCCGATAAATATTGAGAACGTTATTAAAGAGGGCGGCATCAAGATATATCCGAACCCTGTACGCGATGAGCTGACACTGGAATTTGCTTCTGCCGGCACTTATGGTGTTCACATAACCGACATAGTGGGCAAGACAGTTTACAATAATACACTGCCAACATCGGGTAAGATACAATTGCCTATGGGTCAGTACGCCCCGGGAGTATACCTGATACAAGTATCTGATGGCAAAGGAACTGTGCTCCTGGAAGACAAGTTGATCATACAATAGAACCATACCAGTTCACTTAATAAACAAAAAGTCCCGACTTTCGTCGGGACTTTCTTTATTTGCAAACTGCAATTATTTGAGATAAATATAAGCACCCACCTGTACAGCCAGGCCGAGAGCATAGCCAAGCCAGATCTCCGGCGCCTTGTGAGCGCCCAGTATCATACGAGCGGTACCGATGAGGCCGGCGATGAACAGTGCGATGAAGAAAGGCAGTACCATATTGACAGGACTTGTGAACAGGAGAATGAGCATGATGCCCAGCATAGCTCCTGCAGCCGTAGTGTGCATGCTGACCTTGTAAAAGATATTGACCATGAAAATGGCGATGATACCCCAGAAGCTGCCCAGCGTGAGCGTGTGCAGAATGAGGGGAACACCTTCTGTATTACTGAGGACGTGGTTGGTCCAGAAATAAAATATCATGACGGCAAGTAGTGGCATGATGCGATCTTTGGGATCGTTCATGTAAATGCTCTTGATGAAACCGAGGCCTTTCATCAGGGCAACCGTGAGGAGTGAGAAGCCGACAGTGTTCAGGCAGATCATAGCCAGCCACATGAGGAAGGTCTTTTCATGAACGCCCGCAAAAGCGGTATCGCGGGCAAGCATGAACAGTACCATGGCCATTACAGCCGGCATGAAAACCGGGTGAAAAACGTATGATAGGAACGTTGCAACAGCACGTAGCGGCTTTGATGAAGATCCGGCCTGCGGCTGTACTGTTGCGTTGCCTTGTGTATTGCTCATACTTAAAATTCTAAGATGGGTGAAAGCCATTTTTTCATTTCTTCTGCATCCATACCTTTTCTCCTGGTATACTCTTCCAGCTGGTCGTTCATTATCTTATTGATACCAAAATAAGTGCTCTGCGGATGAGAGAAATACCAACCACAAACTGAGGCTGCAGGATACATAGCCAGGGATTCTGTTAATTGAATGCCTGCTGTTTCTCCTGCATTCAACAGATCGAACAGTTTATATTTCTCGGTGTGATCAGGACAGGCAGGATAGCCCGGAGCCGGACGAATACCCTGGTATTTTTCTTTTACCAGGTCGCCCGTACTTAAGATTTCATCCTTAACATAGCCCCAGAACTCACGACGGGTGCGGAGGTGAAGCACTTCGGCAAATGCTTCTGCGAGGCGATCAGCAAGCGCCTGGAGCATGATCTTGTTGTAGTCATCGTGGTCGGCAATGAACTTTTGCAGGTGCGGCTCAATGCCATGAATGCTTACTGCAAATGCACCCATATAATCTTCACTATCCGGCTTGATGAAATCGGCAAGAGAAAAATTAGGCTGGCCGGCTGCTTTCTTTATTTGCTGACGTAGACATTCCAGATCGGTGAGTTTGTTACCATTCTCATCTAATATGCTAATAGTATCTGCACCGATGCGCCTCGTTTCCCAGAAGCCTACGGCGCCTTTGGCCGTGAGCCATTTTTCAGCTATTATCTTGTCGAGCAGGGCATTGGCATCATTGTATAGTTTTGTTGCCTCTACTCCTACGTTTGCATCTTTCAGGATATCCGGAAACTTGCCACGCATTTCCCAGGCGATGAAGAATGGTCCCCAGTCGATATACTGCCTTATTTCGCTGAGATCATAGTCTGCAAAGGCTTTTGCGCCTGTAAACGAAGGCTTATATGGCTGGTGATTCAGCCAATCGATCTTTACACCGTTCTTTTGCGCCTCATCCAGGGATATGTATTCTTTAACAGTCTTTTTATTCTCAAACTCATGTCTGAGTTTAGCGTACTCGTCGGTAACTGTGTTGAGGAAGGGCTGCTTTTGTTCTTTGCTTAAGAGGTTAGTAGCCACCGTAACACTACGGCTCGCATCCAGAACGTAGACAACACCTTCATCGTACTGGGGCGCGATCTTCACCGCAGTATGCATGCGTGAAGTGGTAGCACCGCCTATGAGGAGGGGCTGCTTCATACCGCGGCGTTTCATTTCGCGGGCCACGTGAACCATTTCGTCCAGCGAAGGCGTGATAAGTCCGCTAAGACCTACCATATCAACATTCTCCTTTACTGCAGTATCCAGTATTTTATCTGCAGGCACCATTACACCCAGGTCTATCACTTCATAGCCATTGCAGCCAAGAACCACTCCTACAATGTTTTTGCCTATATCGTGCACGTCACCTTTTACTGTGGCGAGGAGAATTTTTGGCGCTCCGGCTTGTTCCGCATTAACCGTACCTGCTTTTTCATGAGCTAGTCGTCTTTCTTCTTTCTCCGCCTCTATGAAGGGGAACAAGTAGGCCACGCTTTTCTTCATTACCCGCGCACTCTTCACTACCTGCGGCAGAAACATCTTTCCGCTGCCGAACAGATCGCCGACTACGTTCATACCATCCATAAGAGGGCCTTCTATTACCTCGAGCGGTTTAGCATATTGGGTGCGTGCTTCTTCAGTGTCCTGATCTATATAGTCGGTAATGCCATTTACAAGGGAATGCTTCAGCCTTTCTTCAACAGGTGCAGCTCTCCAGGCATCATCTTTCTTTATTTCCTTTCCTTTTGCTTTTACGGTGTCGGCAAATGCCAGCAGCCTGTCTGTAGCATCGGGACGCTTATTGAGGACTACATCTTCGCAAAGCTCGCGAAGCTGGGGTTCTATCTCGTCATAAACAACTAGTTGGCCTGCATTAACGATGCCCATATCCATACCGGCTTTGATGGCGTAGTAGAGAAATACAGAGTGCATCGCTTCCCGCACCACATCGTTGCCGCGGAAAGAGAAAGATATATTGGAAACACCTCCACTTATCTTAGTGAGCGGCATCTTTTCTTTAATGAGACGGGTGGCTTCTATAAACTCAACAGCGTAGTTGTTGTGCTCCTCTATACCCGTAGCGATAGCGAAAATGTTTGGATCGAAAATGATATCCTGCGGATCGAAGCCTACCTGCTCTGTAAGTATTCTATAAGCACGTT
>CAMPKR010000211.1 GCA_946887345.1 uncultured Bacteroidota bacterium
AGCTGAGAGGGCTTATTTTTAAATGCTATACAGATTAGTTTCTCTGCGTATCGCCATTAAATGTTTCAGGATAAAGCACTGAAGTGAACCTGCGCTTGTTGTCGAACAGCTGCTTTGCTGTCTGCTGAACGTCAGTCACTGTCAGCTTACCGATCCAATTGTCATATTCAAATACTGTTTTCCTATCCCTGCCCCAGAACAGAACTGATTCCATCTTTCCTGCCCAGTAAGAATTCTCTTTCAGGGTGGTGCGATGCTTCTCAGTCCACTGAGATTTCACCTTATCAAGGTCTTTCTGATCAGGACCTTTTTCTTTCAGGTTGTTCATTTCTATGTTCGCTGCAGATATCAGTTTATCAACATTCTCAGGGCCGCAAGGCAGGTACATCATGATGCTGTAGTGCGGATAAGGCTCTTTCTCAACCCTGGCCTGGAAACCACCTGAATAGATATTACCCAGTTTCTCACGCAGCTCTTCAATCACCTTAATATTCATGATCTCAGCCAGTGCCTGTGCACGAAGCGTCATATCTTCAGAATAAGTCAATTCACCAAAATAACCTGAGAGGATAAGGCTTTGCTTCTCCTTACCTTTCTTAAACTTCAGGTCGCCGGCTACCGGCCTTACACCGTTGTCCTTAATAGAACGCTCTTTGTTTGACTTTGGAATACTACCAAGATAAGTTTCAAGCATCGGAACTATTCTTTCCTCATCTATATTACCGGTGATAAAGAAGTGATAGCCGTCAGCAGAGCAGAATTCGTCATAGTATATCTGCATTGCACGATCCAGGTTGATCTTATCCAGGTCGTCTGCATTTGGAATCGGGCTTGATGCCAGCGGATTATTGGCATAAAGAGTCTTGAATGTAGTATCAATGAAAGCTACCTGCGGATTACCGGCAGCAAATTTCAATTGTATCTTCATTTTAGTTTTGAAGGCATTGAACAGTTCTATATCCTTGCGAGGCTGGGTTATATAAAGATAAGCCAGTTGCATCATTGATTCAAAATCCTTCACAGTGCTGGTACCGTTCAGTTCATTACTCACATCGTCCATAGAAGCAACCATGCTAACATTCTTACCGGCCAGTATCTTTTCTATATCGCTTGGGTTGTATTTACCAACGCCCATTTCCTCTATCAGGTTCGATTGAGCTGCGTTAGGATTTCCAAAGGCCAGATTTGCTTTGTCAGCGGGACCGTATTGGCCCTTACCACCTTTCTTTATACCCTTGAAAAGTATCTCATCGGCTTTGAAATCTGTTTTCTTAACAGTAACCTTGATGCCATTGCCCAGTGTGTAGGTAGTAGCAGCGAAGTCTTCTTCCTTCTGTGTGCTAACGACCTTACCGGGCTGAGGCCTTTCCGTCATCAGTGCCTCGGCTACTTTTTCTTCAGCCTTAGCGGTTACTGTTTGCTTATAGCTGGCTTCAGCCATAGCAAGCAACTGTGGTTCGGTAGGGAGCTTTACTTCTTTCTTATCAGGAGCCGTGATCAGGGTGAAAGTGTTCATATCCTTCATCCAGTCTTTAACCAGCGCGCCCAACTCACCCGCCTTGATACCTGGGAGCAGTGACTTGTAATAATTGTATTCGTTCTCGATACCAGGAATCGGCTCATTATCCAGGAAGTTACGAACGTATTCTTCTACATAGTCTTTGCTATCTGTAGTGTTGCGCTCGTTGTAAGCTTTTTCTACGCCGCTCATCATATCCTTCTTAGCCAGTTCCAGTTCAGCTTCTGTAAAGCCGAAATCTTTAGCACGGATAAGTTCAGCATTCATCGCATTCAGTGCCTTTTGAGGTCCTTCTTCGCCAAACATGGTAATACCTATCAGGCAGTTATAACCATGTAGCAGGCCAAGACTGTTATACATAACCTGTGCAAAAGGGAAAGGAGGATTAGCGCTCTGAGCCAGTTCGTTCATCCTGCGGTTCATCATGGTTTGCACCAGGGCTTCTTTCAGAGACTCGCGGTAGTCGCCCAGTGTCACATTAGTCCTCTCTTTAGAAAGAGGGAACATAGTATATATAAGAGAGTTGGTAGCTTCTTTATCAGTAAGTACCATTGCTTCAGGCTTAGTCCTGTTTTTAATCTCTATATATTCGCGGGCCCTTTCCTTTTTAGGATTGCTAAGGCCTTTAAAGTGCTTGTTCAGGTATGCCATCGCCGTAGCGCTGTCAATATCACCTGAGACCATAACTGCCTGCAGGTTAGGCCGGTACCAGTCTTTGTAGAAAGAACGGATCCTTTCGTACTTAAAGTTCTTCAGAATATCGTCTGTACCAATAGGCAGGCGAACAGCATACTTAGAACCGGATACCATCTTAGGCAGGTACTTATCGGCCATACGCATTTCAGCACCTTTGCCCATGCGGCTCTCTTCCAGTACTACGCCACGCTCATCATCTATGTCCTTATCAGTAAGCAAGGCGTTGTGCGCCCAATCCTCAATGATCTGGAAACCTTTATCAAGATTACCCGGCTTATCGGTAGGGATCGGCAGAATGTAAACAGTCTGATCGAAACCTGTATATGCATTAAGATCAGCACCGAACTCCACACCTATTTCCTGCAGGTAGCTAACGAGCTCATTCTTTTTGAAGTTCTTCGTTCCGTTGAAGTTCATATGCTCCATGAAGTGCGCAAGTCCACGTTGATCATCATCTTCTACAATAGAACCTACCTTCACTGCCAGTCGCAACTCAACCTTCTTTTCAGGCTTTCCGTTGGGACGGATGTAATAAATAAGTCCGTTATCAAACTTGCCTGTGATCACCTTAGGATCTTTAGGCAGTTTCGCACTCAAATCCTGGGCCGACAGATTGCCGCTCGCGGCCAGGGATAATGCCACCACCGTCATTGCACGGCACAGCAAACGCTTGGAGAATAAATACATATAAGAGAACATTGAAGAGGCAAAATTACTTAATAATAAAATACCAAATGGGGGGAGATTCAATAAATAAACCTAAATTTTCGCGAAACTCTGCGGTCTCATTTTCTGTAATCTTATTTAAGAATTTATCTTCGTAGCACAATAAAAACACAACACATGGCACTCATCAAATCCATCTCGGGGATAAGAGGTACAATAGGCGGAAAAGCGGGCACAAGCCTCACTCCCATAGACATAGTAAAATTCAGTGCTGCCTATGGCGCGTGGGTAAGAAAACAAGGCAATAATAATAAGATAGTGATGGGAAGAGATGGAAGAATGTCGGGTGAAATGGTGCGCAACCTGGTAGCCTCTACATTGCAAAGCACAGGCTTTGATGTGATAGATCTTGGCCTTAGCACCACACCGACCGTAGAGATGGCTGTAAAGTTTGAAAAGGCCGCAGGGGGTATTATACTCACTGCCAGTCACAATCCACGGGAATGGAATGCTCTCAAGTTACTGAACAATGAAGGTGAATTCCTGAGCGGAGACGATGGGCAATGGATACTGGACTACGCAGAAAAGAATGAAACAATATTTTCTTCAATAGATGAGATGGGTTCAGTAAAAATGGATGACACCTTCATGCAAAAACATATAGATGCAATATTAACTCATCCATTGGTAGATATAAATGCAATTAAAAGCAAGAGCTTCAAAATAGTAGTAGATCCGGTAAACTCTACGGGAGCGATAGCCGTTCCCGCGCTGCTGTTAGCATTGGGCATTACTGACTTTACGGTGATAAATAAAGAGGTGACCGGCGACTTTGCACACAACCCTGAACCATTACCTGAAAACCTTGTTGGCCTATGTGACGAAATAAAAAAGACGAAAGCTCACCTCGGCATTGCAGTTGATCCCGATGTGGACAGGCTTTGCTTTGTGTGCGAAGACGCCAGCCTCTTCGGTGAAGAGTATACACTGGTAGCCGTAGCCGACTATGTGCTGAGCAATAAAAAAGGGAACACCGTTTCCAATCTTTCCTCTACCCGCGCCCTCCGTGACGTAACTGAACTGCATGGCGGAAGCTATACCCCCAGCGCCGTAGGTGAAGTAAACGTGGTGAGAACAATGAAAGAAACCAATGCGGTAATAGGCGGAGAAGGGAACGGCGGCATAATAGTACCTGAACTGCATTACGGCCGCGACGCCCTGATAGGCATAGCACTTTTCCTGACACACCTGGCTAAAACAGGCAAGACAGCAAGAGAACTCCGCAACAGTTACCCCGATTACTTTATATCTAAGAACAAAATAGAACTGCACGAAGACACAAATGTGCAGCACATCTTCAGCAAGATAAAAACGAAATATGCCGCCCAGCCGATCAATACAGAAGACGGACTGAAAATAGAATTCGATAAAGAATGGGTGCACCTGCGCACCTCTAATACCGAGCCGATCATACGCGTATATTCTGAAAGCAAATCGGAAGCTACCGCCAACGAACTGGCCCAGCGCATCATGAAGGACATTAAAGAAATGATGTCCATTCCTGCTTAAACCTTGAACATCCTTGAGCGCACAATATGATGTAGTGATAGTAGGTGGCGGCCTGGGCGGGCTGCTGAGTGGTGTATTGCTGGCTAAAGAAGGACTGAAAGTTTGCGTACTGGAAAAAGATAAGCAGGTAGGCGGCTGCCTGCAAACATTCTCTGTACAGAAGAAAGTGTTTGATAGCTGCGTACACTATATAGGCGGCCTTGGTGAAGGTCATACCCTCAATCGCATCTTCCGCTATGCGGGCATAATGGATAAGCTGAAGCTAAAGGCCTTTGATGAAAACAGTTTCGACAAAATTGCCTTTGGTGATGAGGATATAGAATATCCTCAGGCTATAGGTGAAGAGAACTTTATAGCGCAGCTAACG
>CAMPKR010000212.1 GCA_946887345.1 uncultured Bacteroidota bacterium
TCCATGGAAAGATCGAACGCTTAGAGGAGCGATTCGTTGATGGAGAGATCGACAGAGCTCTAATTGAGCAATACAAGCAGAAGTATCAGGCAGAAGCAGACCAATTGCGAGAAAATGGTTCGATCAACTATTTAGACAGTTCGAACCTTGAAAAACTCATAAATATGGGCTGGATATCGCTGGAAACATCAGTGAAATATGGTGGTCCAGCGATTTTGATAACAGGCAAAAGTTGCAATACCTGGTGTTCCCTGAGGAAATTTTATATAACAAGCGATCGAACTTAGTTCGAACTACAAAAGTTAATCCCTTTTTCGCTTGTATTCCTTTGTTGACACCACCTCCGGTTATAGAATAAGAATGCCCATCTCCTGAAAGACGGGCAATATTCTCATTTTGTAGCCTCGCCAAGAATCGAACTTGGATCTAAAGTTTAGGAAACTTCTATTCTATCCATTGAACTACGAGGCCATTATTTTCAGAGGCAGCAAAAATAAGCGTTTAAGGGAAAATCCGGCAAAAAAGTTGATTAATCATTCCACTTTAGTGTGCTCATCAGTCTTTCAAGGTCTTTCCTAAAGAACTCGTTCACAGGTCGCAGAGAATCTGCATTGGGCGTAACATTAAAATAAAGCGAGCCACGCATAAAGTGTTTCGCTGAGTCGGTAGCGATAAATTGATAAGCTGAAGCGGCGTTACCACCAACCGCATATGTGAGAATCATAACTCCGTTCTCGTTCACATAAGTATTGGGGTTTATATAATCGGCTTTTTTGGTATGATAGTAAGACATTTCGTGAGAGTCGCCCAGCAATTTCTCCATCGAGTTTTTGCCCTCTATCGCTTTATAGCTCAGGTAGATGCGCCCGTTATATTCGGGAAAGTCAATGTTCAGCCAGTAGCGGTTTTCGGGTTTCCTGCCATCAAGCGTCAGTGTGTCTCTGAATGGCGTTCCATAAGCAGGGTATTCGAAGCTATATGGATAGCCGGGTTCGTCGAATTTTACGTAGTTATGCTCCGGCAGTTCGAGGCGATAGTAGCCTATTGGTTTGGGAGTGAAGACAGGTGGTCTGCAGGAAGTAAAAGCCAGTGCTGCAACACAGAAGAGAAGCAAATATCTCATAGACCGTAAAACTATGATAATTGATGTTAACTATGGGTAAAAACCGTTGATATGTTTGCTTTTTTAAATGGATGACTGGTTTTCTTTTGCTACTTTTGCAGCCTGAAATATAAATTTCCCTCAACATGCAAGATCAGCAACCTACTCCGGAGCAACAACTGAATATAGAACTTACAGAAGAAATGGCAGATGGCCAGTATGCCAACCTGGCAATTATTACTCATTCTTTTGCTGAATTCGTTTTCGATTTCGTGAATGTAATGCCTAATGTGCCTAAGGCAAAAGTGAAATCGCGTATAGTAATGACGCCCCAGCATGCCAAAAGGCTGATGCGCGCCCTGATAGAAAACGTGAAGCGTTTTGAAACCCAGCATGGAGTGATAAAAGACCAGGAAACCCCTGCGGTCCCTTTCACCTTCGGCGGCACTACAGGACAGGCATAACCAGTATTAAATTTCGGTAGATGAACGATAAGATCCTCATTCTTGATTTTGGCTCACAGTATACCCAGTTAATTGCACGCAGCATTCGTGAACTGAATATCTATTGCGAGATACAACCCTGCACTAAAGCTGTTACCTACGAAGAAAGCCTGAAGGGTATCATCCTTTCAGGAAGTCCTTTTTCTGTAAATGATCCTGTAGCTCCTAAGCCAGACGTTAAGGCCATGGCCGACAAACTTCCGGTTTTAGGCATTTGCTACGGCGCGCAGCTCATAGCACATTTATATGGAGGCGAGGTAGGGAAGTCTACCCATCGTGAATATGGCAGGGCTCATCTGCAGGATATAATACACGACACTTTGCTCACCACTATAGCAGATGGCTCGCAGGTGTGGATGAGTCATGCAGATACGATCAAGAAATTACCCGAGGGCTTCACAGTGATAGCCAGAACAGAAGCCATTCCAGTGGCTGCTTATAAAGCCCCGGCCGATTTTGCAGCCAATCCTGTGTATGCCATCCAGTTTCACCCGGAAGTAACACACAGCACCGACGGCCGCCAGCTGCTTAAGAATTTCGTAGTTGACGTTTGCGGTTGCAAGCAGGACTGGACTCCGGCTTCTTTCGTGCAGGAGACAGTAGAAAGGATTAAGAATGAAGTTGGCTCAGGTAAAGTAGTAATGGCACTTAGTGGTGGTGTTGATTCGACCGTGGCAGCAACGCTGATACACAGAGCAATTGGTGATAACCTTTACTGCATATTTGTAGACAACGGCTTGCTCCGCAAAAATGAATTTGAGCAGGTAATGGAAGGGTATAAGCATCTTGGTCTTAATACCAAAGGGATTGATGCCCGCCAGCGTTTCTATAAGGAACTTGATGGTGTTTCTGATCCTGAAGGAAAGCGCAAGATCATAGGTAAGTTATTCATCGATATATTCCAGGAAGAAGGAAGCGAGCTGAAAGATGTAAGCTTCCTGGGCCAGGGAACTATTTATCCTGATGTGATCGAATCACTCTCAGTGGCCGGTCCGTCACAGACTATCAAGTCTCACCACAACGTGGGCGGACTGCCGGAAAAAATGCATATGAAACTTGTGGAGCCTCTGCGTTTCCTCTTTAAAGACGAGGTGCGCAAGATAGGCCGCGAGTTGGGTATAGACGATATCTTCCTTTCACGCCATCCCTTCCCGGGACCTGGTTTAGGGATCAGGGTTCTGGGAGCTGTGTCGGAAGAAAAAGTAAAACTTCTCCAGGAAGCAGACGCTATCTATATGCAGCATCTACGCGACTCGGGCATGTATAGCCAGGTTTGGCAGGCAGGTACTATGCTGCTGCCTGTACAGAGTGTAGGTGTGATGGGCGATGAGCGTACTTACGAGTATACCGTAGCACTCAGGGCCGTAACTTCTGTAGATGGTATGACTGCGGACTGGGCGCACCTGCCTTACGAGCTGCTGGCCAAGATATCGAACGATATCATCAACCACGTAAAGGGTATCAACAGGGTAGTTTACGACATTAGTTCCAAGCCGCCTGCAACCATTGAATGGGAATAGAATGAAATACAGAATTGCCATTACTTTACTGCTCCTCGCCTTAGTCGTTTCCGACGCAGACGCGCAGTCGCGGAGGGAAAGGCGCCGTGAACGGAAGGAACGTGAAGAGCGTATCCGGCAGCGTTTGAATGATGTTCCCGACAAGCGACCGCAGGAAAGAGACCGAAAGGAAGACCGGCGGGACGAGGTTGTAAAGCCTAAGCCTAAAAAGAAGCTGGAAGTTGACTACCCGCGTTCTACTTTTAAGGATGTTTACCGCATAGATGTTCTTATTCCCCTCTACCTGGATGAGCTGGTGAAGAACGATAAGCCGGTACACAAAAGTAAAATTCCCGAAAAGTACATTTCAGGTCTCGATTTTTACCAGGGCATCACGCTGGCGGCTGATACTCTAAACTTCCGCAGGTATAAGCTGGATATTCATGTGCACGATATTGCCAATCCGTCAAAGTCTATTAAATCACTGATTGCTAACAAGACGCTGGATTCGTCCGATCTTATAATAGGTGCAGTTCAGTCCTCAGATATTGCACCGGTAGCCGAGGTGGCTAAACGCAATAACATCAATTTTATCTCCGCGTTATCGCCTTCAGATGCTGACGTAAGGAACAATCCATATTTCACCATTATCCAGCCCCGCCTGCAGTCGCACTGCGAATGGATAATGAAGAAAGTAGCAGATAAGTATACGAAAAACCAGATCAGCATTTTTTATCGCGCTACCATACCTGTAGATGAGAGTGCCTACTCTTACCTGACTAATATACTGGAGGAAAATGACCTGCGTAAGGTAAACTGCAACACGATTCCCGATTCGGTGACGCTAGCAAAGGCTTTCGACAGTACCCAGACCAACGTAATTGTGATGCCAATACTGGATGATAAATACGCGGAGACTATTTTAAAGAATTTGTACAAGTCGTTCCCGGGATATGATTTTGCTGTTTATGGCATGCCTACCTGGAAAACTATGGCCGGCATCCGCAAGCCCGAGGCTTTTCCGAACGTTGCTGTATATTTTACAGCTCCCTTCTATTTTGACGTTACTACCAGCGGCGCCCAGTTGCTGTACAATTCTTATACTAACAAGTTTAATGGTAAGCCGGGAGAACTTGTTTACAGGGGTTTTGAAACGCTTTACTGGTATGCTACTCTGCTAAACGACTACGGCACCATTTTCAATCCTGAAATGCACCGCAATGAAAAAGCTCCATTTACTAAGTTTGAGATAAAGACAGAGTGGAACAAAAAGAAAGAAGAGATCCTTTACAATGAGAACCAACATCTGTATCTCTACAGGTACCAGAGTAGTTCTTACATGATAGAGCAGTAGCCTAGTTTAGCTATAGGTACATTCCGAAGGGTTTTTTGGGCTACGATTTGTTGCCTGGCAAGGGTTTCGGGAGATTATAGCTCCATTTTAGATCAACACAGATCAATTTTAGATTCATTTTAGCTCAATTATAGGTTCATTTACCTCCATTTTACCTCAATTATAGATCCATTCAGATCAATTCTCTTTTGGGGTTTATAGTATTTCAAAGAGCTTGCAATTGCCTGTTAGCACCTGCTGTAGTAAAGATACGAAATGAGGGAGGGGGTAGCCAAATTTTCGGAGGGCTATGTGGGAAACTTTTGTTCTTAAGGCAAAACTCAAAAGTGAAAATCAAAAGATGGTCGGG
>CAMPKR010000213.1 GCA_946887345.1 uncultured Bacteroidota bacterium
GGCCTATATATCTACCCTTAAGCAGCAGATACCCGAGATAAGCGACGATAATATCATCAGCGAACCATCGAGGAAGAATACGGCCCCCTGCGCGGCCTACTTCGCTCATAAAATGATGGCGCTGAACCCTGATGCCAACATCATTATGTCGCCGGCTGACCACCTGATAATGGATGAGCATGCCTTTGAACGTACCACTTTTGATGCGCTGGACTTTGTGGCCCACCACGATGCCCTGCTCACCATGGGTATAAAACCTACCCGGCCCGATACCGGCTACGGATACATTCAATACGATACAGAAAAGGAGGTAGATAAAGTATACAGGGTAAAAACCTTTACCGAAAAACCATCGCTGGAGCTGGCCCGCACCTTCCTGAAGAGCGGGGACTTCCTCTGGAACTCAGGCATCTTTATCTGGAACGTAAAAACCATAATGACGGCACTTGCCAAATACCTGCCCGAGATGAACGAGGTCTTCCTGCAGGCAACAGATGTATATAATACCCCGGCTGAGCACGACCTGATAGCCGAATTGTATTCGCAGTGCACCAATATCTCTATCGACTACGGTATAATGGAGAAGGCCAAGAATGTATATACTATACCTTCTTACTTCGGCTGGTGCGATCTGGGTACCTGGGAGTCGGCATATGAGAACTCTGAAAAAGACTACCTGGGTAATGCCGTGTATGGCAAAAATGTAATGGTAATAGATGCCTCAGAGTGCATGATAAAGGCGCCTGACAACAAGCTGCTGGTAGTGCAGGGCCTGGAGAACTTTATAGTAATAGATACCAAGGACGTGCTGCTGATATGCGAGCGCAACCGCGAGCAGCAGATAAAAGAATACGTGGCGGAAGTAAAAAGGAACAAGGGCGAAAAATTTCTCTAGTATGAAGCTACCCCAAAAGCACTCTGCCACAGGTACTACCATATTCACCACAATGAGTGCATTGGCTACCGGGCACAATGCCATCAACCTATCGCAGGGCTTTCCTGATTTCCCCATAGATGACAGGCTGGGCACTATGCTGCATGTTGCGGCTAACGCGGGCTTCAACCAATATGCTCCCATGCCGGGGCTTCCCGCGCTGAGAGACGCAATAGCTGCAAATTTCCGGAGAAGATACAATCTCGACATTGACTCTAATGCGGAAATAACTATCACCCCCGGCGCTACTTACGCCATATACGCGGCCTTTACAGCTATACTGGAACGGGGAGATGAAGTGATAGTTTTAGAGCCTGCCTACGACAGCTATATACCCAATATAGAAATGAACGGTGCTAAAGCGGTGCCTGTTTCCTTATCAGCTCCCGACTTTAATGTAGACTGGAATAAAGTAAAAGCTGCTATAACCCCTAAGACAAAAGCCATCATCGTCAATACTCCGCACAACCCCACAGGGGCGGTGTGGGGCAAAGAAGACTGGGATACGCTGGCGGAGCTTGTGCGCGATACAGAGATATTCATTCTCTCTGATGAAGTGTATGAGCAGCTGATCTTTGACGGGTTGAAACACTATTCGGTACTGGAGCATCCTGAACTGAGAAGCCGCAGCTTTGCGCTATATTCTTTCGGAAAAGTGTTTCATAATACGGGCTGGAAGATCGGCTATTGCATTGCATCGCCGGAACTAACCACCGCCTTCAGGCGCATACACCAGTTCCTGAGCTTTTCAGTAAATACACCGGCGCAGTATGCGCTCTCACAATACCTGCAGCTTGAAGATGTTGCACCTGTGCATATAATGCTGGAAGAAAAGCGGAATTATTTCCTGGAACTGATGAAGCAAACGCCGTTTACCATACTTAAGCCCACTTCGGGCAGTTATTTTCAGCTGGCCGGTTATGAGCAGGTAAGTGATATGCCCGATATGGAATTTGCGCAGTGGCTTACCAAAGAGTATGGCGTTGCCACCATACCCGTAAGCGCCTTCTATAGCAATAAAGAAGACAACAAACTAATACGCTTTTGTTTTGCTAAAAAAGAGGAAACCCTGCAGCAGGCGATGGAGAGAATGGCGACACTTGCAGTTTATCCCTAACGTTTGCTGCCTATGAAACGCGCCAGCACCTACCCGGGCATTTTGAAAACCATTCTCTGGATATCAGCGTCTTTTGCCCTTGCCTTTTTTACAGTAATGCTCTTCATCTATTCGCCGATTCCCTTCTTTCACCGTTACCTTTATTTCCTTGCCGATTTTGGTTACTCTCCCATTTTAGAAAACAGGATAGGTACTTATCGCTTTCTGTATAGCGTAGTAAGAGTGTTATGCGTCCTCACCTGCATCTTTGCCGCATACAGATCGTACCGCTACTACACCAAAAAGAACGCTTTTCTTTTGTTCAAAGCTGAAGATTGGTTGATAGGGCAGCTTTCTGCCAGTATAGCATACAGCAAGGCGTTCTTCAAAAATCTTCCCCGGCCAGTAAGGATAACAATGGTGATGTTGCTGGCTGTGCAGTTCATTGCATCGGTATACCTGGTTTTTACCTTCCCTGTTTTCTACGATGAGGCATGGAGTTACATGCATTTTTCGGGTAGGGGCCTGCCCGCTACTATGGCACATTACCCTGCACCCAACAACCATGTGCTTTTTAATGTAATAGGCTCCTTCTGGAATATTTTTCCGATCGATCCCGTGCTGGTGCTCAGGCTGCCTTCTGTTTTCTGGGGACTACTGTCTACCTGGTATTTCTTCAAGCTGGGAGCACGGCTGTTCTCGCCGCTCACCGCATTATTGCTGGCGATGCTATTTGCCTGCTCTTTTCCTTCCATCTGTTACAACAGCATGGGCCGTGGCTACGGCATGCTTGTTTTTTTCACTGTACTCTCGGTATATAGCCTGGCACAAATCTGTACTACGCAGCAGCGTAAAAAATACCTCGCGCTGTTTTGTGTCGCTTCTGTGTGTGGATTGTATACTATTCCTTCATTTTTATATAGCTGGCTTCCGGCCGCGTTTGTACTTTTTTTATTTTATCTGGTTAGTTGCAGAAAGGAAATGTTCAGCTTTATCCGCTCACAGGTAGATGTAGTGGCGGTTACTGCTTTCCTCTACCTGCCCATTATGTTTGTTAACGGCGCACAGGCCCTGGTAGCCAACAACGGCATCATAAAGCGCGATCTTGCCTATATAAAAGCACACACGCAGGAACACCTGGTAAATACCTGGCACTGGCTGACAGGTACTGATAAGCTGCCGTTATCAGTCCTCGTTGTTTTTGCTGCCACCTTGCTGATCAGGGGAGTCTTGAGCAGGAAGACCGGGCATCGCCTTGTTACACTGCTTTGTGTGTTTATGATCGTATCTCCCTTGCCATTTATTTACCTGCAAAAAACTATTCCTTTCGACCGCACCTGGGTCTACCTGGTTATTCCCATCATTACGGGTCTTGGCTTTTTTATAGAGGATATCAGTTTGTTCTTTAGCAGGTATGTGAAAACAAAATTGTCCCTTTACACTATTGTACCCTTTGCTGTAGCCTGCGGGCTGTATGCCGGCTATCTTACCGGAGTAAGAAAGCAAATGCATGGAGGCGACTACGACGCGGAGAAATACATCTCCCTGGTAGAAAACAAGCTGGATAAAATAAAGGTGATCGCTTTTGCCGATGAAGGCCTGAACTTCTACCTGGCAGAAGACATACAGTTTGCCACCATCAGGCAGACGGGCCGCTTTGATGCGGGCCTGGCTTTTTTAAAAGATGGCGATGCAACAGGACAAGACGTAATAGTGCTGAAGAAAAACGGGCAAAAGAGAAATTTCGACCTGCGTGGCTACACGCATTTGGAATTGGATGAACCCGTGTGGGACGTATACATTAAAGAAGAGCCAGGTAATCGATAGCCAGCTTTACTATAAGCACTATTACCAGCACAATAAAGAATCGCCGCACAAAGCTGCTTCCCTTCTTCAGCGCCACATGTGCACCCACATAGCCCCCCAGCATATTAGCGGCTGCAAGGGGAATAGCCAGGCTCCACACCACAACTCCCTTGCTGAGAAAGAAACTAAGTGCAGCAATATTGGTAACGCAGTTAATCACTTTTGCATTAGCCGAGGCATGAATAAAATCGTAACCGAACAGCACTATAAAGGCAAAGATCAGAAAGCTGCCTGTGCCCGGGCCTATTATGCCATCGTAGGTGCCGATGATAAGCCCCACAACCAGCGCATAAACATATTCCCTGCTCTGCGAAAGATGTTTTTCCTGCCTGTGCAGGCCCAGTTCGCGCTTGAAGACAGTGTACAGAAGCACCAGCGCTAATACACAAATGATAAACGGCATGAACTGCTCTTTGTGCATATAGCTCACCATCAGCGCTCCTCCGAACGACCCTATAAAAGCCGTGAGCAGGGCAGGGGCCAGGTGTTTCCAGTCTATAGGTACGCGCTTAATGTACTTTATAGCCGCCACCAGGGTGCCTGTAAAATTGGCTGTCTTGTTGGTGGCCAGTGTTTGCACCAGTGTCAGTTGCGGCTGCAGCACAAACATGGCAGGAAGCTGCACAAGTCCGCCGCCGCCTACTACCGCATCTACGAACCCGGCAATAAATGCAAAACAACAAAGAGCCAACACAAGCATCAGCCCAAAATAAAAAATGTCCCGCGTTTATCGCAGGACATTTTGCTGTATGATTAATCTTTTTTGAACCCACGAAATCAATGGTCAACAACCAGTCTCACATTTACTCTTCCGCTTTCGCTGCGGTATTGCAGCAGGTACACTCCGTTAGCCGTACCTGCCGGCAGGCTGATGGCAGTT
>CAMPKR010000214.1 GCA_946887345.1 uncultured Bacteroidota bacterium
CTGCCCCAGGGTATCTGTATACTCAACGTGAATAGTAAAACAGGAACCAACAGTTTAAAACTTGTGGTATATTAATTCAATCCGGAACACATTTCCAATACCAACATGAATAGGTGGAGATGAATCCCAAACTTTCATCAAGTATGCTCACCCGGAGGGTATCAGTCGCTTTTTTTGAAAAAATTGAAAAAAAGTGCGAAAAAAGTAGAAAAAAATTGCAAAGAAGTTATCCACAAAAAAATTGCACGCCTATTTTTAACGCACAAATCACCGACACATGAAAAAACTATTTATAGTTCTTCTTCTTGTTTTGAATGCCGTGGTTTTGCTCGGCCAGGCCTGGCCGGAGGGTGCGCCGCCCTTCGCACGCACGGTAAATATCATCTTCCTGGTGCTGTCTTTAGTGTATTTTATTACACAACTGAAGGGCTCATCCAGAGGCTAAAAACCCGCTACCAGCAAGGAAATTTCGGTTTTGACTTTTGAGTTTTGACTTACTATGCAATCTTTGTGTAAGGCATCATTTCTTCTATGAACTTACGCTCATTGCACAGGCGGGGAACCTTGTGCTGGCCGCCCAGCTTGCCTTTATCCTTTAGCCATGCATTAAAGCCTCCTGCAGGCATGCGGTGTACTATAGGCATTCTTAAGGCTATATCCTTATGGCGCTTAGCCTCATAATCAGAGTTGATGGCCTGGAGATGCTTGTCCAGAACGGCTATAAAGGTCTCCAGCGGACAAGGCAGGTGTTCAAATTCTATTATCCATTCATGCGCGCCATTGCTTTCACCTGACATGTAAACAGGAGCGGCTGAGTAGTCGTTCACTACGGCTCCTGTATCAGCGCAGGCGCGGGCTATGGCCTGGTCGGTATTGTCTACGATTACTTCTTCGCCAAAGGCATTGATGTAGTGCTTCAGCCTGCCGCTTACTTTGATGCGATATGGCTCTACACTGGTAAATTTAATTGTATCGCCTACCAAATAGCGCCAAAGTCCTCCGTTGGTGCTGATGACTAAAGCGTAGTTCTTTCCTACCTCCACATCTTTGAGTTCCAGTGTTTCAGGATTTTCTTTGCCAAATTCATCCATCGGCATGAACTCAAAGTAGATGCCGTGGTTCAGCATCAGTATCATACCGTCTGAGTCGGTGCTATCCTGCATTGCAAAGAAACCTTCAGATGCATTGTAGGTCTCCCAATAGTGCATACCCTTTGATGGTATATACCTCTCAAACTGCTTACGGTATGGAGCAAAGCTGACACCGCCATGCATATACAACTCCAGGTCGGGCCATACATGCAGGAGATTGTCGGTTCCTGCTATTTCCAGTATCCTTTTTATCAGCACCATAGTCCAGGTGGGAACACCGGCTATAGATGTTATCTCCTCCTCCATCGTAGTGCGGGCAATCATTTCTATTTTCTGCTCCCATTCGTCCATCAGGGCAATAGAAAGCTCCGGCGCGCGTACGGCCTGTATATACATTGGCAGGTTCTGCAACATCACCGCACTGAGATCACCGTAGAATGATTCTGCGTTGAGCTGGCTTACCTGGTGACTGCCACCAATGGTAAGGCTCTTACCAGACATAAAATTGGACTGGGGATACTGCCTCAGGTAAAGCGATAGGATATCCTTACCTGCTTTGAAATGGTTATCGTCCAGCGACTCTTTACTTACCGGTATAAACTTGCTCTTATCGCTGGTGGTACCGCTACTTTTAGCAAACCAGGTAATAGGAGAGGGCCAGAGGAGGTTCTGCTCCCCTTCCATAATGCGGTGTATGTATGGCTTCAGACCTTCATAATCATTAACCGGAACTGCCTTTTTGAAGTCAGAGACTGAGTTTATCTTGTCAAAACCATATTTCTTACCAAATTCAGTAAACTGTGCAGAGCCGATAAGATCATTGAACACCTGCCATTGGGTATCGTGGGGATGGAGCATGAAACCGTCTATTGCGCTCTGGCGCAGTTTCATATATCCTTTTATGGCCGGGCTGATGATACTCATGTGTGATCTTTAGCTACGCTGTTATTCCCTAAAATTGTTCCAAAGGCCCTTATACCCTCACTAATCTACGAATTTGAATCCGATTGTTGTGCCTGTCCGTAATTTTTTCTTTGCAATACGAAGTTCTGGCCCAGGTATACTTTTCTTACCTGTTCGTCGGCCGCCAGCTCTTCGGCTACGCCCGCTTTCAGGATCTTGCCCTCAAAAAGCAGGTAGGCCCTGTCGGTGATAGAAAGGGTCTCCTGTACGTTGTGGTCGGTGATGAGAATGCCTATGTTCCTGAACTTAAGGCGGGCCACAATGCTCTGTATATCCTCTACGGCAATGGGATCGATGCCGGCAAAGGGTTCGTCGAGAAGAATAAATTTGGGGTTAACGGCAAGGGCGCGGGCTATTTCCGTACGCCTGCGTTCGCCGCCGCTGACCACATCGCCGGGGCTCTCACGCACGTGGTGCAGATGGAACTCGTCCAGCAGCTCTTCCAGCTTATGCTCGCGCTCACCTTTGGTCAGCTTGGTCATTTCCAGCACCGCCATAATATTGTCCTGAACTGAGAGCTTACGGAAGATAGAAGCCTCCTGTGGAAGGTAGCCAATGCCCATCTGGGCCCGCTTATACATAGGCAGTTTTGTGATATTAAGGTCGTCGAGAAACACCTCGCCTTCATCGGGCTTTACCAGGCCCACCACCATATAGAAGGAAGTGGTCTTACCGGCACCATTAGGACCGAGCAGACCAACGATCTCACCCTGCTGCACCTCGAAGGACACATGGTTTACCACGGTCCTGCTGCGATACTGCTTTACCAGCGAATGTGTATGTATTCTCAAAAAGTGGCGTCCTTTAGCGCAAAAATAGCAAACGCCCTGTAACCTTTGCATATTGCCCTTATAGTTAATAAAGGTTTATAGATAGCGGTAAGATGTAGTATATACAGAATAATTGGGCTCTGTACGCTATTTTTGCCCATCTTATATGAAACTCACGGACAAACTAGCTGAAGCGAAAACGCCTATCATCTCCTTTGAGATACTCCCCCCCACCAAGGGAAAGAGTATCGAATCGATATATACCACACTTGACCCATTGATGGAGTTCAAGCCTTCGTTCATAAATGTTACCTATCACAGGGCTGAGCAGGCATTTAAAAAGATGGCGAACGGCAATTTTGAGCGCGTGGAAATACGCAAAAGGCCGGGTACGGTTGGCATCTGTGCTGCACTGATGAATAAATACGAGGTAGAGGCCATACCCCACCTGATATGCGGAGGCTTTAGTAAGGAAGAGACCGAGAATGCGCTTATTGATCTTAACTTCCTGGGCATCAAAAATGTGCTTGCTCTCCGCGGTGATGCTGCCGCAAATGAAAAATTCTTTACTCCTCACCCAACGGGCCACCGCTATGCTGATGACCTGGTGAAACAAATGATAGACCTGAACAATGGCCGCTACCTGGAAGACGAGATAATGGATGGTGTGAAGACCGATTTCTGTATAGGTGTAGCCGGTTACCCTGAGAAACACTTTGAATCGCCCAATGTGGATACAGATATCTACTACCTGAAAAGGAAGATAGACCTGGGAGCCCATTACATTACTACACAAATGTTCTTCCGCAATGAGCACTATTACAATTTTGTAAAACGCTGCAGGGAGAACGGTATAGATGTACCTATACTTACCGGGTTAAAACCTGTATCATCTAAACGCCAGCTGAGTATGATACCCTCAGTATTCAACGTAGAGATACCACTGGAACTGGTGAAGGAAATAGAAGCTGCTAAGAATGAGGCTGCCTGCGACCAGGTAGGCACAGAGTGGTTACTGGCCCAGTGCAGAGATCTCCTAAAACACAATGTTCCGGTACTGCATTTCTACACCCTCGGTAAGCCGCACATTATTTACAATGTGCTAAAGCAGTTGTTTTAGTTTTTAGGCAGGGCGCCTGCAGCTCTCAGTACTTCTTTGAGCACTTCCACGCGCACTTTAAAGTAGTCCTTGCTCGTGTCGCTTTTCGGCATTTCAAAATTTTGGGCGAAGAAGTAAGGGTATTGACGGAAATTAGCTTTGTTCATCGACTTCTCGTGTTCTTCTACTTTTTCGATGCGCTCTACATAGCCCACTATCCAATAGATATAGTTATCGCCTACTTCTCCCGTACCTGTTTTATAGGAGAGTTTGTAGTTAGCACTATCCTCCCAAAGCATCATGCTGCGGACGATGCGCTGTGAACGCTCTGAGAACGGTAATTCATTGAAGTAAAGGCGCTTTACAAAACCAAGTTGTTCGTCTGCCGAGATTTTCAGATTCCCATCTTTTACCCAGGCTGCGTCAAACTCTTCGCCCAGCTCCATATTGCCGTACTTTACTGTATCCAGCCAATGCTGCAACACAGGCTCACCTACTTTATTTGCAATTGCTTTAAAATAACTGTAGCAACTGGCGCGGAAGGCTTCGCGCAGGCTAAGATCTTTGTTGCAATCTTCGCGACGCTGCACGCTATCCCATTTTATGACCCATTGCTCATCAGGGGCGGCAGCAGTTTCCAATGCAACTAGCGATCCGAATATCTTAAAGGTAGAAGCCGGCATATATCTTTCGAGGCAGCGCTCTTTATTGTAATAATCGATCGTTTCGTGATTGTTGTTACGAATGATGATACAGGCATTCTTAATGCCGTGGGCTTCATAGAATTTAGACCAGTCAGCATGTTCGTGCATCCTGTTCTCCTTGCAGGAGCTGAAA
>CAMPKR010000215.1 GCA_946887345.1 uncultured Bacteroidota bacterium
ATATGAACCTGAGCGGCAAGGCAGTAAAATACTGGATGGACAAGGAGAAAATACCAATGGAAAATATACTGGTGGTAATGGACGAACTGGCCCTTCCCCTGGGCACCCTGCGTATGCGCGGTTCTGGTTCAGCTGGTGGCCATAACGGATTGAAAAACATCGAGTTGATATTACAATCTGGCAACTATCCCCGTCTTCGCTTCGGTATAGGAGCTGACTTTCCCAAAGGCAAGCAGTCTGACTTTGTGCTAGGCAGATGGAAGCCCTCAGAGCTGCCAATAGTAAAAGAGAAGATTCTCAGCTCGGTGGAGATGATAGAGAGTTTTGCCGCGCAAGGCATCGCCAACACAATGAGCCAGTATAATAAGTAAGGTTTTGCGGAAGTTGGAATTAGGGATTTAGCACAAGAAGGAATAACATCTTGTCCCAAACCATAATCGTTATTTCCCAATTCCAAATCCCTAATTCAAATTCCATTATTATCTTTGCATCTCTTTAATGCATCGCATATAATTTTCTAATTGCCGCCCGGCACCTTCCGGGCGATGTTTCTTAAAAGTTATTTATACGGCCATACCTGCTGTAGATTTTCATTTTATTTATTTCGCGACTAAATTGTCATACAATGACTGACCAAGCTGCGCCTTCGCGCACCAAACATATATTTCAGCTTTTTAAAGAAGCCCTCAGGGGCGAAGAGCACGAGTACACTGCCGGCAGTATCAATAAGGCCATTTTCCTATTGTCAGTACCCATGGTGCTTGAGATGGTAATGGAATCTGTATTCGCCCTGGTAGATATTTACTTTGTGGGTAAGCTCGGCAATGCCGCTGTCGCTACTGTGGGCCTTACCGAGTCGATGCTCACTATTATTTACTCATTGGGCATAGGCCTGAGTATGGCCGCAACTGCTGTAATAGCACGCCGTACCGGCGAGAAGAATTCCGATGGGGCCTCACACGCCGCCATGCAGGCTATCTACGTAACGATAGCAATCTCTCTAATAGTAAGCATAGTCGGCATTTTCTTTGCAAAATATCTGCTGGTATTAATGGGCGCTGATGAAACCATCACCAGTGGTAATCACGTGTATACGCAGATAATGCTTATAGGCAATGCACCGATCATGCTCATCTTCCTTATCAATGGTATCTTCCGCGGTGCAGGCAATGCAGCCATTGCTATGCGTTCACTTTGGCTGGCCAATATTCTGAACATCATCCTTTGCCCTACCCTCATCTATGGCTTCGGGCCGATACCCCCCCTGGGTATAAAAGGCGCTGCTATCGCCACTACTATTGGCCGTAGTATGGGTGTGCTATACCAGCTATACCACCTCTTCAACGACCGCGGCATTATCAAGATCAAGCGCCCGCACCTGAAGCCAGACCTCGGCATAATGGGCAACCTTGTAAAGATTGGCGCAGGTAGCACAGGACAATTCCTCATTGCATCTGCAAGCTGGATATTCCTTGTGCGCATCCTATCACGCTTTGGTAATGATGCAATAGCAGGTTATACCATCGCGATTCGCATATTGATATTTGCGCTGATGCCGTCGTGGGGAATGTCCAACGCAGCTGCCACACTGGTAGGCCAAAACCTTGGTGCTCAACAACCGGAACGCGCAGAACAATCTGTATGGAGAACCGCTTTCTTCAATATGATCTTCCTTGGTTCGGTAGGCATAATCTCTATCGTGTTTGCTGAGGAAATACTGGGCTTCTTCACGACCGATCCCAGGGTTATCTTTTTCGGTGAGGAGTGTATTTTCTATGTGTGCCTTGGCTACATTTTTTATGCTTACGGAATGGTGATATCCCAGTCTTTCAATGGTGCAGGCGATACTATTACCCCTACAGTACTTAACTTTTTCGGCTTCTGGTGTTTCCAGATCCCACTGGCTTATACGCTTGCTGTATTGCTGGACGTAGGCCCGAAAGGAGTTTTCATGTCAATAGCAATTGCTGAAAGTGCAATGGCAGTAGTTGGAATATTATTATTCCGTAGGGGGAAATGGAAACTGGTTAAAGTGTAATTTTATACAAACACAACATTATGAGCGAACAGACAACACACAACTATAACCAGCACATGAATATCAAATACGGTCACCTGGAGCTGATTGATGTACCGGAAATTGTTGCTGCCTGCAAGGAACAATGGTTCAACCAGACGCTGACAAAGGTAAACGATGCCGTTGTGCGCCTGGGGATAGTAGAAGGCGAATATCATTGGCACAAGCATGATAATGATGATGAATTTTTCTTTGTGCTTTCAGGGCAATTATTGATAGATCTTGAAGATCGAACCATAGAACTGAATCCCAACGAGGGCACGACGATCACCAAAGGTGTAATGCACCGCCCGCGTGCGCCCAAAAAAACAGTAATGTTGATGGTGGAAACTTCTGCCATTGATCCTATAGGTGACTAGCAGCAAATCATAATAAAAAAGTCTTCTTGGTTAGAGGACTTTTTTATTGGACCTTGGTCAGAAATATCGTGTCGCCGGTCTTCGGCTCTATTACGCTTTTGTCTTCGTAACCGGCTTTTGAGATGAAGAGTTTGGTCACCGGGCACTTGGCTACATTAGCTATATCATATTGTGCTACAAAGCGGCCGTTACTGTCGCTGAGTTTGGTAGTACCTTCTTTATAATTACCTTTCAGAGCTCCTACGGTCTTCACCGTAACATCTTTCAGAGGCTGGTGCGTTTCGCCGTCCTTTACATAGGCTTTTATCTCCTCCCGGCAGGTGCAACCCACCGCAGAAAAGGACAGCGCCACAACCAATATGGAATTCCTGTAACTCATAGAAGACTTAAAGATAACAGAAAATACTAAAATGGGCAGGTACGACCCTGCCCATAACTATGTAATAACATTTTTGCCATTCCTACTGGTCAACCGATCAACTGGTCACCAATAAACTGACCAACTAATCAGCCAGGTGGAAAGGATACCTGTAATTGGTAACAGGCACATAGGTTTCTTTCATTGTCCTCGCGCTCAGCCAGCGGTAGAGGTTAAGGGCAGACCCGGCCTTGTCGTTCGTACCTGAGGCACGGGCGCCTCCAAAGGGTTGCTGCCCTACTACAGCGCCTGTCGGTTTATCATTTATATAGAAGTTACCGGCGGCATTCACCAGTTTCCTGGTCATTACTTCGGTAGCATACCTGTCTTGCGAGAAAATAGCACCTGTCAGAGCGTACGGCGAAGTTCCGTCTACTACCTCCAGCATCTTTTCCCATTTCTCAGCGTCATAAACATGCATCGTCAGTACCGGCCCGAAAATCTCTTCGCACATAGTTACATATGCAGGGTCAGCTGTTTCTATGATAGTTGGTTCTATAAACCAGCCATTTGTCTTATCGTAATGACCGCCGCAGATGATCTTTGCACTGCTGCTGCCCTTCACACCATCAATATACTTCGTAATACTATTAAAGGCCTTTTCATCAATTACCGCATTAATGAAGTTGGTAAAGTCATCTACCGGACCCATTTTCATGGTTTTTACTTCTGCCACCAGTTTTTCCCTTACTTCATCGGCTATGTTGCTGGGTATATAGCAACGGCTGGCAGCAGAGCACTTCTGTCCCTGGAACTCGAAAGCGCCACGCGCCAGGGCAGCTACTACGGCATCCACCTGCGAGCTCGGGTGAACAAATACGAAGTCCTTACCACCGGTCTCACCTACTATGCGCGGATAGCTTTTATAAGTAGCTATGTTCTCCCCAATACTCTTCCACATGCTTTGGAACACACCCGTAGAACCTGTGAAGTGTACACCTGCAAAATCGCGGTGCTTGTAGCAGATGTCGCCCACCATTGGTCCCGGTGGATAGATCAGGTTAATAACGCCTGCAGGCAGCCCTGCTTCCATTAAAATTTCCATGAATACAGCAGCAGAATATACCTGGGTGTTGGCCGGTTTCCATACTACCACGTTACCACACATGGCCGGACAGGTAGGCAGATTGCCACCTATCGCAGTAAAGTTAAAGGGCGTTACCGCCAGCACAAAACCCTCCAGCGGACGGTACTCTACACTGTTGTGCATACCTTGCGGCGAGAGCGGCTGTTGTTTATATATTTCATTGAGGTAATAAACGTTAAAACGCAAAAAATCAATCAGTTCACATGCGCTGTCTATTTCCGCCTGGTAAGCGTTCTTACTCTGGCCAAGCATGGTAGCTGCATTCATCTTCCAGCGGTATTTAGTGGCCAGGAGTTCCGCTGCACGCATGAAGACCTGGGAGCGCTGCTGCCAGCTGGTCTCTGCCCATTTCTGGCGGGCTGCCAGGGCTGCATCTATTGCCTGGTTTACATGGCTCGCATCCGAAGCATGAAAATGGCCGAGCAGGTGACCCGTTTCGTGCGGTGGGCGGATCTCCTTTTTATCACCGCTGCGCACTTCCTCTCCGTTTATGTACATAGGTATATCCTTTACCGCTTTTTTAGCGTCTGCCAGTGCTGCCTGCAATGCCTTGCGCTCGGCTGAACCCGGCGCATAGCTTAGTACAGGCTCATTCTTTGGTTCTGCGAAATGTAAATGAGTATTGTGCATTTTCTGAATTGGAATTTTAGGCTGCAAAGGTAAACTTAAAGGAGCAATTGCCATTAAAACTCAGTTTAAACTTTATCTTTACCTGTATAAATATCATATATGCAGATCAAGGACTCCAACGTAACCATTATGGTGAATGATATGGATAGTTCCATACAGTTCTATG
>CAMPKR010000216.1 GCA_946887345.1 uncultured Bacteroidota bacterium
AATCTTTGACACAGGTATACACATCATCAAGGTGGCCTATGACTCTGAGCACTATCTGCTCCAGAACGTCAAGGAAAGAATTGACAATAAGGAGTATCCCATTTTTGTGACAGCGGGCAACGGGAAGGAGAAGCTTACCCACATAGTTCACAATAGGTATCTCTCCTATTGCTACGAACAGCTGTGCAACATCCAAGGATCGCTGGTAACGTTTGGATTCAATTTCGGGGAATATGACACCCATATTATTGAAGCGATAAATATCGCCACAAAAAAGGGCAGGAAGATTCCAGATAAGCTATGGAGTGTATACGTGGGAGTGTATTCCGATGACGATCTAAGACATTTTACTGAGATATCTTCACAGTTCAAGTGTAAGGTGACTCCCTATAACGCAAGAACGGCCAATGTCTGGGGTCATTAGCCGAATATTTAGCGATCTATTTCAGCCACAACAATTTTCGAATGCAAACGGCAATTGGCTGTTTATGCCAGATAGGTACTGGCAAAAAAAAAATGCATCCGTGAAAGCGCGACGTTTACAATTTTACAAACTTCGCACTTCGCTGTTTGCCGGTTTTGTCCCCGAAGTGCACGAAGTATAGCCCGGGGGAAAGCGTGCTTACATCTATCCTTTTCGCTGTGCTATGCAGTTTTGTATGAAACACAAGTACGCCTACGGTGTTGATGATGCGGGCGGTGCTACCGCTTTCTACGTTGTCGATAGTTATGAAGGCTGTGGCAGGGTTAGGATAGATGAGGGGATCGCTAAATTGAAAGATGTCTGCGATACCTGTGGTAATGCTTGCCGTATGGCAGGCAGTATTGGTTCCGCACCCATTTGTTACGGTCACGCACACCAGGTATTTGCCTATGGCAGTATAGTGGTGAGTTGGGTTAGTGGTATTAGATCCAATGCTGCCATCTCCAAAGTCCCAGCTTATTGTATTGTACGGCAAGGTGCCGGTATACACAAAATTGTAGGTGTTGCCCGATTGAGTATGCGTAAATTCCGGTTTTGGTATATCGCAGTTACAAATAGCGGTACCATATTTCGAGAGTACGAGGTCGTAGTATAGCGTGTCCTGTGATGTAATTGAACTAGTGCCTACAAATACCTGTTTAACAAACAGGCCTCCTGAGTAGCAATTACTATTCTCATCTATCGTTATGACATTTCCAAGACTACTGGCAAGCGTACCATGCACAAACGTGTCCAGCGCTGTAAAGACGCCTGTAGCGGCATTAAACCGCACCTGGAAAAAGTGATTGAAGTTATATACCTGATCCAGGCCTGTAGTCACATTGCCCCATTGTAGCATTTTCACATAGGTTCCCACGGCAGCCAAGGTATTGTTCCTAAAATAAATATCGTCGATCCTGGATACACCCGCGGTATTACCGGCGCTCGTCCATATCCTATTGCCACTGCTGTCAAGGGACATCAGGAATGGCGACATTACCAATCCTAAATTATTTTTTAATGTATCTCCGCTGAACACATTAGCAGGCTGACTGGAGCCCCCGATAAAAATATTGCCGTCCAGATCCACAGCAGGGCGACACTCAATGGTACTTATTTTATCGGAGCTACCCTGTTTTACCCAAATACTCTTGCCGAGGCTATCAAAAGCGGCCAGGAACATGGGGGTGATGGTGTTTATGTTGCTGCTTACCACGCTTGTGCTGCCGATAGTCAGACTACCCAAACCCGCATTTGCACCGTTGTAGGTTCCGCCCAGATAGTGCCTTCCAGTTTTATGATCCCTCGAAAAATGCAGGAGCTCAGCTCCATTCGCGACCGGTGGACTCTTTGTTGTAGTTAAGTCGAGTAAGCCCAGATGCTGGAAGGTGCCAGACGTACTATAGGTTACCGCACAATATTTTTTGGAACTCAGCGTAAAAGCGTTGTTGTCATAACTGCCAGGATTCAGGTAGGCATACCAGAAAATCTTACCGTCTGGAGTTACTGACAGATCAAGAGACCTGGAATCTTCAGACACGGAGAAGGAGGATTTAAACAAAGGCATCTTCAGCCATTTGAAATCACCAATCGAATCATATTTTATGATGTATAAGCCAAGCATAGTCCCAGCCAAAGAGGTATCCGTATCGAAGAAAGTGGTATCTGTCGAACCGGGGTGTCGTACTTCCCCTGTGATATAGACATTTCCAAACGTATCTACCTGCATGGCGGTAGCGCTGCTTAAAATGCTGCGAAAAACCTTTAGCCAACGAAAGTTGCCATTGCAATCCCAGCTCGCTACAGCATTTCTTGAGTTTGCCAAAGCGACTAGCTGGCTGTTTAAAACCAGGGAGTCGGCAGTATTAAGCAGCATGTACACATTTCCATGGCGGTCGGTACCTATGTCTTCCGAATAGGTCTGACTGACTGAAGTGCCGGTTTTTGCCCATTGAAAAGAAGTCTGGCCATTAGTCTTTAAGGCGCTGAAGGAGATGACTATCAACGCAATCATTGTTAGGTGAATTCTCATTGCATAAAATCTGATGATGATCTGTCGGCCGCACATAGTGTTAACTGAAGCAACTCATTTGCTCAAGACTGAATATACAATAAATGCTGACCATTTATTAAACCAGGCTCATGGCTTACTGGATCACAATATTATCTGTTACAGTGCTGTAAGTTACATTCGCCGTGCCGCCATTGATACATGCATCGCAGGCAACAATGGGTGCGCTAAAGGTTCCGGGTGAGCACGGAGACGGTGCTGTAGGATTGCTGGCGTCGATGGTAGCGCATGGTACTGATCCAGCGCCACAGGGACCTCCAGAATTCCAGCATACGGTAAGGACAAGGAAATTTGAACTGTTACAAAAGTTTGATGGATGGGTATATGTTTGACCGGGCGCCAAATTGAATGAGGTGCTGTTTACCAAAACGCACAAGTCATAACACCTGATACTAATATCTAAACGGCACATTGTATTGTTCCGAATAGTTCCTAAGGCGCTGCACTGAATACTAACCGCAAGCAGTAACATGACGAGCAAAAGAAAGTTTTTCATATTGGTTGTTTTTTTGTTAAGAATCGAGGTGAATCATTATGCTAATCTAGAATACTCGTTGGCCAATGCTGATCAGTTAATCATCGGAATGGAAAGGTAAAGCAAATGGGAGTTTGAATCAATGTGAAAAGATGCAACTGGGCTTGCGTGTTTTCACATATAGTTGTACTCGATAAGACTGACCAGCGTCTCTGTGTAGGCTGGTTCACCTTCATTTTAAGAAGTTGAATGAGGTGAAGAGTCAAATAGGGCTTGTGAAAATGTTCTGTTTGCTATCGGTGTTCAATGATCGTCCTTTGATCAATAAACGTGGTAATCTGATTTTAGTGAATATAGCATCATAAACGATTGAGGGCCCAATTCTGCAATACGTGAAAAACTCAATCGGCATTGCTTATTTGATGCAATCGAAGAAGCGGTTTTTCAGAAAAGATATTGTGAATGAGTGTACTAGATCAGTTCAACTATTTTATTCCTGATAGCAAATAATACCAAACCGGTCTTTGATTTGATGTTGAATTTATCGCAAATAGATTGCTTGTAGTTGTCAACCGTTCTCCTGTGGACCCCTAAAATATCTGCGATCTGCTCGTAGGTGTATTCCTTTTCATCGCACACAAGCACCAGGAATTTCTTTTCCTTTTCAGTGAGTGAGCTTTGAACAGTTGCAGGGTCATACGTAAGCATTTTGCTTGGCTCTTTCGTCAGCGCTTGTATCAAAAATTCATTATGGTAGTACCCTTTGTCCAAAATCTGCTCTATAGCCTCTCTAAGAGTAGCACTTCTACAGTTTTTATGCAGGTAACCACGGACACCCAGACGGAAAAGGCGCACAATGAGTGTCTCATTCTCACTAAGGGTAAGCATTAATACCGGAACTTTGATATTGTTTTTATGAAAGTGGGACATTACATCTGTACCAGTCATTAAGGGCATTTCCTGGTCGAGGAGGATCAGATCAGCGTCAATTAAAAGGGCGGGGTTGTCTATGAGTGAACTGCCGTTATCAAGCTCGGTCACTACTTCGTAAGGGCCAAAGCTTTCTATTACCTGTTTCAATCCATTCCGTACGACGATATGGTCATCCACAAGTATGATCTTTTTTTTCTTATCCATTAGACAAGTTCTGGGGTTTATTAACGGGGACTTGTTTCAATTCTGAAATAGTGTAAGAACATCCTTTGCCGGGAGCGGTTTCAACCTTGCACAACAGCCCGGCGCCCGAGGCCCTTTTCTGCATATTCCTTAAGCCATTCAACTTGCCTTCTTTAATTACTGATTCGTGATCGAAGCCTATGCCATCATCCTCTATACGCAGCAGCCAATCGCCGGTGCCGTTCAGTGTTATCGAGATATTCCTAGCACAAGCATGTTTCAGGATATTATTGATTACCTCCTGAAAGATTCTGAAGGTGGCCAATAGTTTCTCCTTATCTATAAACGGGGTCTGTTCATCATAAGACCAATGGACATTAAACTTATTCAGCCTTCTGAGTTTGACCACTTCCAGCTGCACAGAACTGGTGAAGCTATTCTCTGTAATAAAATCCGTATTCAAGCGACGGCAAAGATTCCGTAGCTGGTCCGTAGTTTCATCTATGGTGTTTTCCATTGGTTCAATATCCTTTCTCACGCCTGGATTGCTATTCATAAAGACTTCCAGCTGCAGTCTGAAATGGGTGAGTGTGTGC
>CAMPKR010000217.1 GCA_946887345.1 uncultured Bacteroidota bacterium
TGGATAAGACAATTCAAAAATTATTTGTAGCGAACCCCAAGGCTAAAATCATGTTTACTATAAGCCCGGTGCGACACGTGCGCGACGGGGTTGTAGAAAATAACCGCAGCAAGGCCCGGTTGATAGAAGCAGTGCATGAACTGTGCAGCAGGCATGAGCAGGCACACTACTTCCCTGCTTACGAGCTGGTCATTGACATTCTGCGCGACTATCGTTATTATGATATAGACTTTGTGCATCCTAACTACCTGGCAACTACTTACGTGTGGGAACATTTTACAGGTGCCTGTATAGATGCGCCGACCAGGGAAACGATGCAGGCTGTGCAAGAGGTAGTAACAGCACGCCACCACAGGACGCGCTTTCCCCAAACTGAAGCACACAAGAAATTTAAAACCAGCTATGTTGAAAAAATAAAGGGATTGCAAAAAAGCTATCCCTTCCTGGAATTTGATGATGAATTAAAATATTTCTTAGAGTAGCTGCTGCTGCACCGTCACATTTCCTTCCTCTTCTATTACAGTCGTTGTTTTAGGCTGGGGCGGCTCGTAAGCAGGCTGCTGTTTTTGCGACTGCTGCGGAATGCTCATGCTACACTTTCCGTTGAAAAGCGCATTGGCTTCAATGTCCAATCTGCCAACGGAGATATTGCCGTTAATAACACAGCCTGATTTAAGGCAAAGTAGTTCGGTGGTTAAAACATTTCCATTCACCGTTCCGAATACATCTGAATTTTGGGCTTCAATGTCACCATCCACAATAGCGGAATCACCGACCACGACTTTCGCGTTGCAGCGTATATGTCCCATGATGTGACCGTCTATTCGCAGATCGCCATCAGAAATCACATCTCCCTGGATAGCCGTACCATTGGAAATAGTACTCATAGCTCCGGCGGGCGCCGGGCTTTTTGTTTTCTCTTTGCCAAACATATTGCGTGCGTTTTACTCAGACCTAAATTATAAATTCGCCTAATACAATGCAAATATTTTAGAGAGATAATCTTCTGATTCATATTAATTATCGTAATGGGAGGCGTTTGCCGAAAGGTAGCGTGGGGGCTAATAGCTAAATAGTTACCTTTGCTGCCTTATTTCACACATCGAATGGATCGTAATTCAATCATAGGTTTTGGCTTGCTGGTATTGCTGGTAATAGGATACGTGCTGTACAATCAGAACCAGCAGGAAGAATACCAGAAGCAGAAAAAAGAACAGGAAGCTAAAGCGGCCAAAGCAGCTCCGAAGAAAGTGGCAGACACTGCCAACACAGCAGTACTGGCCGTAGCCGATAGCAGCAAAGACAACATGGTGGACAACCGCCCGGCGGCCTACCACGGCACTGAACAAGTAGTGAAGCTTGAGAACAAAAAACTGATCCTGGAATTTTCTACTAAAGGCGCTAAGCCCCTGAGCGCCCAGGTGCTGGGCTATAAAACGTATAACCAGAAGCCGCTCTATTTTTTTAGCGGCAAGAATAATGAGCTGAGTGCTATACTCCCGGTCAATAACGGTGCTGTTGCAACCAAGGACCTATATTTTGTCCCCAGCCAACGCAGCGATGCAAATGGGAACAAGATTCTCGACCTGATGGCTGATTTGGGTGAAGGAAAAACAGTAGCTATTAGTTATACCCTTCCTGTTGACGACTACATGCTGAAAGGCAGTATACGCATTAACGGCATGGCAGCAAATTCGCTTCCCTTGAACTGGCAGATACAGTCTCTGCACACAGAAAAGGAATTGACCGCCGAACGTAATAACAGCCAGATATATTATCACTTCACCGACGACGACGCTGACTACTTCACCATTCGCGAGAACAAAACAGAGAACCTGGACAAAACTGCCCAGTGGATAGGGTACAGGATGCAGTATTTCAGTACAGCAATAATATCTGAAGAAGGCTTGAATAAAGCACAGATACAGGTTACGAACCAACTGGATTCGAACTCAGTATCAAGGCAGACGTCAACATTTGAATTACCACTGAAAAATGGGGCTGCGTCGTTCAACTGGTATGTTGGGCCGAACCATTACAAGACGCTTCGCCAATATAAGATAGACCTGGATGATATGGTACCCCTGGGCTATGGGGTAATGGCTTTTGTGAAGTACATCAACAAATGGCTGATCATACCAATCTTCAATTCACTGAGCAGCTTTATAGGCAACTTTGGTATCATCATCATCCTGATGACGATATTCATCCGCCTGATACTTTCGTTCTTTACTTATAAGAGCTATCTATCAGCAGCAAAAATGCGCGTGCTGAAGCCCGAGATAGATGAGCTCCGCGCCAAACACAGCGACGACCAGCAGAAGTTTGGTATGGAGCAAATGAAGTTGTTTAAGTCCGCCGGGGTGAATCCTTTGGGTGGCTGCCTACCTACCCTGTTCCAGATGCCGATACTATTTGCGATGTATTACTTCTTCCCGTCCTCAATAGAACTGAGACAGGAGTCATTCTTATGGGCAGATGATCTTTCTACTTATGACTCCATTGCCTCGCTACCCTTCAGCATCCCGGGCTATGGCAGCCACATCAGCCTGTTCACATTGCTGATGACAGCATCGAGCTTATTCCTGGCACTGTATAACCGCAACATGACCAGCCAGGACCCGAATAATCCGGTAATGAAGTGGATGCCTTACATTTTCCCGTTCATCCTGATAGGCGTGTTCAACCAGATGGCTGCGGCGCTTACCTTCTACTACTTCTTCTCCAACATGATCAGCATACTGCAGCAGTTCATTATACAGAAGTATGTAATAGACGAGAAAAAAATACACGCCCAGATACAAGAAAACAAAAACAAACCTGCGACACCTTCGAAGTGGGCACAGAAAATGGAAGAGATGCAGAAGATACAAATGGAGCGTGCTAAGGGGAAGAAGAAGTAATTCTTTAAAAGGCATCTTACTATATAGCTATCCCACATCTTCCAGGGTGTGGGACTTTTTTTATATCTCCTTTGGCTTTTCGTTCTCCTCATCCTCGGTTCCCATAAGAATGCACCAGGGATGCAGGGTAGGAATGCGGTGACTGATGATCTTGAATATCGCCGCCATCGGTATGAACAGGAACATGCCCGGTATGCCCCAAAGCAAATGCCCGGTTAGCACCGTGATGATCGTAATAAGCGGGTTCATCTTCACTCTGCGGCCGACGATGCGCGGAAGCAGGATATTGGCATCTATAAAGTGAATAATGATAATGGCAATGCCAAGCTGCACCGCCAGCGGACCGGAAGTATGAGCGAAGGTAATAAGCATACCTATGCCCATTGCCGTATATATACCGAGGTAAGGGATAATATTGAGCACTGCTGCCAAAACAGCGATCAGTAGGAAGTAGGGAATGCCCATAAAGCCGAAAACGATAGTATTGAGTACGCCAAGAATGGCCATCTCCGTAATGAGACCGAGAACATAGCTGTTGATCATGCCCCGGGTCTCGCTGACAACGCCCACTACCTTTTCGGTATAGCGGGGCTTGAACAGATTGGTGGCGAAACGATAGAGCAACCTGCGGTGGAAAAGCATAAAGTAAGTGAAGATGAAAACGAATATCATCCAGACAACAAAAGTTATTGCTTCAATAAGCGTATTTCCTACAGAGTTTGCGACTGTTTCTATAATTGTGGTGGCCGATTTATTTATGTAGTTTATTTGGTCGGCTACATCCAGATTGTAATGCTGTTGTATCCAAAGCTGCAATTCTGAAAGCAACATATCAAAACGCCGCTGCATCTGAGGCAAATCGCGCGTAAAGCGCACGAGCTGGGAAATAAAGAAATATACCAATCCAACTATAAAAGCGATAAAAGTAAAAAGGCTGATGATAGAAGCCAGCCATCGTGGCAAACGAAATCGCCGTTCCAGCCAACTACAAAGAGGATAAAGGAGAACCGACCCAAGTAGGGCAAAGACAAGAGGGATAAATATGGTCTTCCCGGCGCTTAAAATAAATAATATCAGCACAATGGCCAGGAGGCTTAGGGCCAGCCGCGCGTAAAAAGGAAGCTTCGTGGTTTCCATATTAGTTTTACGCACCATAATTATGCCAGTATGGCTGAGCATAAAACTGTGGAAAACAAGGTATAAAGTATTGGTTCAGACAGCATTTCTGAAGCGCCTATTTCTTTATTTTTGGGAGTAAGAATTAGTCCTGTTGCTTAAACGCTTTTTTCAGAAGGAATTATTGGAGGCTGGCTGTGATGAGGCCGGAAGGGGATGCCTTGCAGGTCCGGTATTTGCCGCAGCTGTTATATTACCCACCAACTTCAGACATCCTTTACTGAACGACAGCAAACAATTAACGGAAGAGGAGCGCTACAAGCTTCGTCCTTATATAGAAAGAAAAGCTTTGGCCTGGGCTGTTGCGATGGTAGATCATGAAGAAATAGACCGCATCAATATATTGAAGGCTTCCTTTAAGGCAATGCACCTGGCGGTGGATCAATTGAACATACGACCGGAGCTGCTGCTGATAGATGGTAACAGGTTTTCTCCTTACTTCGGCATATTACATCAATGCATAGTTGAAGGCGACGCGAAATTTGCCTCGATAGCTGCTGCAAGCGTGCTGGCCAAAACTTACCGCGACGACTACATGGTAAAGCTGCATGCTATACATCCGCAATACATGTGGCATGAAAACAAGGGTTATGGCACACCGGCACATCGCGCTGGCATTGTAGAAAATGGAT
>CAMPKR010000218.1 GCA_946887345.1 uncultured Bacteroidota bacterium
TTTTCACATTAATTCTCACATTCTCACATTCTCACATTCTCACATTTCTCACATTTTCACATTTTCACATTCTCACATTCTCATATTCTCACATTCTCACATTCTCACATTCTCACATTTCTCACATTTCTCACATTTTCACATTCTCACATTCTCACATTCTCACATTTTCACATTCTCGCATTCTCACATTCTCACATTTTCACATTTTCACATTAAAAGGTCCGCCTCGGGGCTAAGACTAGCCCCCGCGGGTATAGACTCTTCTTGCACATCCTCCCCAAACCAATCAACCCTCAAAAACAGGAGGCCGTGCAACGGGAACATAGGTGAGAAATACTGTCGTCCCCTCTCGCACATAGTGATGATTATAGAAGCTATTTTGAGCCTATCACTTTTTCAAAGAACTTTCCTTACCTTCACTTCCCCTCTCACAATACAAAGTTGAAAACTTTTTGACAATTTGACAAGTTTTTGTAAACTTTTTGAAAAGAAGTTATCCACATGAAAAACACTACCCTCCCCGAACAGCGGCAAGCTTGGTTCCTGGAAGAGGTAAAACGCCTCATGCTAGAGTCGCCCGGCACCGAAATCGCCCGTAAAACGGGCATTTCAGAGGGTCAGGCCTCCAATCTCCTCAAGGGAAAACGCAATGTAACTGATGACTTTTTGAAAACCTTTTGTAAAGCCTTTAAGATCGACTACCGCCGTGCTGAGCAGCTCATCAAGGAGCGCGCTACAGCAGCCGAAGAGAATCAATTATCATATGAAATGAGGGTAAAACCCTCGAAAAGAAAAGAGGTAATAATACTGGGTAAGAACCCTAACCAGAGGCTTAAACCAGAGCAATACGCAGAGGCCTTCGGCGACTGGGAAGGGTTGCCCATGTACAATACGCCAATAACCGCCACATTTGTTGAAACTTACCGCGACGAGAACATCTATCAACCCCAGTACTACCTGCATGATCCACGCTTTCGGGACTGCGATTTCGGTGCTATAATAACGGGCGACTCAATGCACTCGGAGATACGCCACGGAGACTTTGTTGCTTGTAAAGAAGTGACAGACACACGTTTCATCGTCTATGGCGATATCTATTATGTAGTAGCCTCCAACGGGCTTGAAACCTGCAAATACGTAAACATAGACCCGAAAAACCCCGACATCTTGTTACTTGTACCAAAAAATGAAAAATTGTCGCCCTCACCCTTACCCAAAGACATGCTGGTAAAACTCTATAAGGTGCGTGGCATAGTACGGGGATACTAGTTTAGCTACGCCATTTCTTATAAGGATAATGCCTGTTTTTCGGCACGTTATTGACAGTTATGGCAACGACAAAAAGCAACAGAACACCTGTCAAAACTGGTGATAGCACATAACCATACCCTAGTGATTTTATTTTTTCCGAACCTATATTAGCGATCAATGCAGTTGCCCCGCCGGGTGGATGCATGCACTTAAGTACCTGCATCGCCACAATCGCCAGCGATACCGCCAGCGCCGACGATAACCATGGCAACTCCGGAACCAGTTTATAAATAGTGACACCAATGAGGGCACTGACGACATGGCCCAAAACGAGGTTACGAGGTTGGGCGAGCGGACTATTCGTAGCACCGAAGACCAATACCGCAGAAGCACCAAAGGAGCCGATAAGAAACAAGCTATCTGCTGGTTCAAATTTCGAACTCTGAATCAGGCCTATAGAGCCTATACCAATAAAGCTGCCAACAAACGTCCAGAAAAGGTCTGAAGGTTCAACAATTGTCTGCCGATATACTACATACTTGGTAATTCTGTAACTGCGTTTTATTCTTTCCTTCACAGACCTCTTTTTGGGCCGGCAAAGATACATCCGGAAACTGTAACAGTTGACAGATATTTTGTATTTTGAAAAACATGAAACATCTGTTGATGATTTTCTTTGTACTATCATCTTTCCTCGTACAAGCACAACCCGATTCTAACATAGTACTCTTAAGTAGAGACAGTCTACCGAAAGAGCTGGATAAGAAATGGCTCTTCGCTTTTGGTGATGACACCGCCTATGCCGGCCCATCATATAATGATCAGCAGTGGCTCTTTATAGATGACCCGGCCCTTACAATACGCCCCAATAGGGAAAGGCATCAGCGCTTTGATAGTATTGGATGGCTGCGCCTCCACCTTTATGCTGACAGCTCATTTAATAATAGCCCACTTGCCCTTTCTATTTCCCACTACGGTGCATCCGATATATATATTGACGGCAAACTTGTCCATAGCTATGGAATCGTTGCAAAAAAAGACAATTCCCAATACGAAGATCCAAACCAGCTTCCGTTAATTGTAAATCTTGGAAGTCCGGGACATCACTTAATTGCTATCCGATATGCCAACTATGAAGCTTGGAAAAATTATAGAACCTACCATCGAAACAAAGCTGGCCAGGAAAATTTTAACGGTGATGCTAAAAATATCTTGCTTGATTATCATATGAGTAGAATTGGGGGGGCCTCTATCTTTCTGTTTGTCTTTACCTTTTTCCTGGCCTTTTTTCTTTTACATCTATTCCTGTTTATCTATAACTCCAAGGAACTTGCGAACCTATACTTTAGCCTTTTCTGTCTTGCTTTCGGAGCTATCTTCCTGGCCTTTTATGTTGAAAAAACGACCCATAATACTTTCATAGAACTAACAAGGTCACACCAAATGGTTGCAGCGGTTGCTTTAGCAGGATTCTCGCTAAGCGGTTTTCTAAATACGCAGTTTGGAAAGCAGTCCATTCGATTTATGATCATCACTATGCTCGCTGTAGGCACAGTCATCTGCCTGTTTGCCAACAATAATCTTGGGGCCTTCTTGTGTTTTTGTCTGGCAGGTGTCGTTTCGGCAGAAGCTGTCGGACTTATAGGCAGGGCTCTTTACAGGAAGCAAAAAGGAGCAGCTATTATCGGCTTTGGCATCCTGTTTCTTACCTTGTTTATCCTTACCTGTTTTGCTCTTATCTTCTCCGGAAACGGACACTTACTAAATGATTCCACTGAATTAGGCGAAACTCTTCTTCAGATAATGCTTCTGGCCATCCTAAGTATACCGGTTACCATGTCTGTCTACTTGTCGAGAACATTCGCCACCATAAACAGGGATCTCGCACATCAATTAAAACAAGTTAAAACCCTGTCTGCAAAAACACTTCAACAGGAAATTGAAAAACAGAAGTTGCTTGAAAACAGGAAAGAAGAGCTGGAGAAGGAAGTGGCCCAACGAACATCAGAACTTGTAATTCAAAAAAAGAAGTCTGATGATCTTCTGCGAAACATTCTACCTGAAGAAGTAGCGGAAGAACTTAAGGAAACAGGGTCTACAACGGCAAAACACTTTGATCACGTGTCGGTTCTATTCACTGACTTTGTAGGCTTTACCAAGGCGGGGGAAAAGATGACTCCCCAGCAGCTTGTAAATGAATTACACGCTTGCTTTAAAGCCTTTGACGAGATCATATCAAAGTACAATATCGAGAAGATTAAAACTATCGGCGACGCATACCTGGCAGTAGCCGGCTTACCGGTGTCCGATGAACAGCACGCTACAAACACCATCAGGGCTGCACTTGAAATACAGGCTTTTATAGCACAAAGAAAAATGCAACTCCCTGACCACGCATTCAACATCCGCATCGGTATCCACAGTGGCAGTGTAGTAGCCGGAATTGTTGGTGTAAAAAAATTCGCCTACGACATTTGGGGCGATACGGTAAACACAGCCGCGCGCATGGAACAAAACAGCGAATCCGGCAAGGTCAATATCTCACAATCAACCTTCGAGCTTATAAAAGACAAATTTGCTTGCACTTACCGTGGCCAGATCACAGCAAAAAACAAAGGCGAACTTAACATGTACTTTGTGGATAAGGAATTATAAAATACTTTAGCTACATGGCTGTAAATACAGAAAAGAAAGTTCACCGGGCCTGGGCCATGTATGACTGGGCAAACTCAGCCTACAACCTGGTAATCACGTCCACTATTTTCCCTGCTTACTACACAGCCATCACAACCTTGAAACAAGGCGACAAAGTAGTGAGCGACAAAGTTTCTTTTTTCGGGCTTGAGTTCACAAATACAGTGCTTTTCGACTATGCGGCAGCAGCAGCCTACCTGGTAATAGCGTTAATTTCCCCTATACTCTCGTCTATCGCAGACTATAAAGGCAACAAGAAAGCATTTATGCGCTCCTTTTGCTACCTGGGCTCCCTGGCCTGCTGTGGACTGTACTTTTTTACTCCCCAGGCAGTAGAAACCGGCATCATATTTTTTATCATAGCTGCCATAGGCTATTGCGGCAGCCTGGTATTCTACAACGCATACCTTCCTGAGATTGCAACACCAGCCGATCGGGACCGTGTAAGCGCACAAGGTTTCTCTTATGGATATATTGGAAGCGTTATCCTCCAGGTAATTTGCTTTGTCTTTGTATTGGGAAAGGACTTTTTCGGGATAACTGCAGCCCAGGGCAGCCGCATCTCATTTGTTCTGGTAGGTATATGGTGGTTCGCTTTCGCTCATATTCCTCTATTGAAATTACCCAAGGGTCAACCGCAATCCCAGCATCCTGAGCATAATATCTTTACCAATGGATTTCGCGAGCTCCAAAAAGTATGGCAGCAAATAAAAAAGCTCGCTGTCCTTCGCATATATCTTGGGGCTTTCTTTCTCTACAGC
>CAMPKR010000219.1 GCA_946887345.1 uncultured Bacteroidota bacterium
CTCATCATCTATTAAAGATACACTTATTCAAAGAAAAGGCTTAACAAACCTATGCCAACACCCAGTAAAATCGCGAATACCTTTTGCCAGGTGAGCAGGTGTTGTTTGGTGCCACTTTCGAAGAAGATAGTAGTGGCAATATGTATAAACGATCCCGCCACTACGGGGATGAGAATAGTGCGCACCTGCATCATAAAGCTATACTTCTGGCTCATTAGGCTGGCAAGCATACTGCCCGCCGGCGTCAGTAATGAGAAAATAACAAGCGTTAGCAGCGCTTGTTGTCTGCCCTTGATGCCTAATACTAATGTGGTTGCCAGGATTATCTCCGGCAGTTTGTGTGCTGCTACGGCAAGATATAACGACGGTCCGGTTGCTTCTTCCGTGTAGTTGAAACCCAATGGCAATCCCTCCATAAACGCATGCAAGCCCAAACCAGCAAGTATAGACCCTAAAGGCACATGGTGATCGTGCCCGTCGGTATGCACATGGCCGTGTTCTATACCGTGTGTAAATCGTTGAATAATGAGCTGAAGGAAAAAGCCGATCAATAAATATAAACCCGCGGTTGCATGCAGCTCTTCAAAGGTTTCATGCAGTAAGTGTAGAAATGTGATACTGAGGAGAAATGAACCCGAAAAAGCCAGTAACAGGTTCATACTTCTATCATTCAGTCCCTTGAACCAAAGCGGAACAGAACCTGCTAATAAAGTGATAATGAACAGTAAGAGATTAAAAATTGGCATGTTTTGGCTAAACAATCCTGCAAAAGTAAAACCTTTTGCCTATCAACGGCTTTTTCCCTCCAGGAATGTTAATAAAAACCAATAATATGGTCATCACGGCAATTATTGTAGCCTCGGCACAGATTTTTGTTAATAATAAAAGAAGACTAAATTTAATCAGCAATGGACTTATTCAATCCACATAAGCCAATACCAAAAGGAAAGCCGGCAACAGGCAAGCTGCTGATAGCAGAGCCCTTCCTGGCAGACCCTAATTTTGCCAGAACGGTGGTATTGTTGTGTGAACACGGAGAGCAAGGCACAGTAGGTTTTATTTTGAATCGTTCTACGCAGCTAACATTAAGCGACTTACTGCCTGAATTATTTAAACCGTCACCTGTCATTTACCAGGGTGGCCCGGTGCAGCTGGATACGCTGCATATGATACACCGCACGCCCGCTGTGCTCGGTGGTAATGAAATAGCCAAGGGTGTTTACTGGGGTGGTTCTTACGAGGCTCTGCAGGATGTAATGGAGAAGCATACTTACGATCTGGTAAATATGAGAATGTATGTGGGCTACTCGGGCTGGTCTACCGGCCAGCTGGAAAAAGAAATGGAAGAAGGATCCTGGATAGTAACGGATGCTACTCCTAAACTTCTTTTCGATACGGACCCTGAAAATATGTGGAAAGAAGCCATAAGGCTACTTGGTAAAGATTATATATACCTGGCCAATATGCCGCTGAACCCACAACTTAACTAGCTGCCGGCATTTGTTATACTTGCCTCATCTAGCTAACTTTATGGCGACAAGTAAACGCCGATGTCTTTAAAATATTCCCTGCTGATCATACTTATGGCCGCATGCGCAGCATGCGGAAAGAAAAAAGTAGAGAGCAAACCACCTGTGCCCGCCGATGATAATCCGCTAACTTATTTTTCCATGTACGATTTTGTTAAAGATCAATGGGAAATTCATCGTGGCCAGCCCTATGTCTTAACCAAATTTGTAACTAAAGACGGAAAGACGGATTCCTCAATGGTGTCGGTTTTTGATATGGACCTCGGATCTATAATGCAGGAATTCATAAAAACGGACATAGGCGATAAAAAATTTATAGGTAAATATGATTTTAGTGTAGTTGATGATGCCAGTTCATTCACCCGTAGTTACTATTACGAAGCCAATGAGCCTGACCTTTACACGCGTACGTTACAGATAACAACCGACCCCACCAATGGCAAGATCAAATCTGTATTTGTAAAAGCTTCCGATAACAAAGGCTCTCCACGCAAATCGGTGAAATTATACTACTCCTTACGAAAGGTGATACAGATACAGGAGCTTATCAAACCCCGTTTCGGAGCAGCTAAGGAAGTGAAGACAGAATACCGCTTTCCACAAGACGACAGTAGTTTTGAATGACAAGAGAGGATTTTAGTAAAATAGCACCATCCATTCCGAATCAACCCGGTTGTTACAAATATTATAGTCAGGAAAAAGAATTGCTCTACGTAGGCAAGGCCAAAAGCCTGCGCAAACGGGTAAGCTCCTATTTCAACAAGACGGTAGACAATTTTAAAACCCGGAAACTTGTTACCCTTATTCACCATATTGACTATACTGTCACCAATACCGAGCATGATGCCTTCCTTCTTGAAAACTCTCTGATCAAGCATTACCAGCCTCGTTTTAACATCGAGCTGAAGGATGATAAGTCCTATCCGTACATAGTTATCAAAAAAGAGCATTTTCCCCGCGTATTCCTGACACGTAAACTGATAAAAGATGGTTCAGAGTACCTGGGCCCCTTCACTGGTGTAGCAAGGGTGCGGGAACTCCTCGAGCTTATCAAGAACAATATCCCCCTGCGGACCTGCAATCTTAACCTCGCCCCCTCCAGCATCGCCCGCGGCAAATACAAGGTTTGCCTTGAATATCACCTGGGCAACTGCAAAGGCCCCTGCGAAGGTCTGCAGGGCGAAGACGATTACAACGAAAACCTTCAGCAGGTAAGGCATATACTAAAAGGCAATTCCGGGGAAGCAGTGAAGTTTATGAAGTCGGAGATGCTGAAGTTAGCCGCGGACATGCAGTTTGAAAAAGCAGAGGTCCTCAAGCAGAAAATTGATGCACTCCAGACTTATCAGAGTAAGTCCATCATTGTCAACCCCCGTCTCGGCAACATAGACGTAGCCGCGATTGTGAGCAAGGAGGGCAAGTCCTATGTCAACTACATGATGGTGGCCCACGGTAGTATTATCTATGCCAAGACCATTGAGATAGAGAATAAGCTCGATGAAGACGATGCATATGTGTTGTCTTACGCTTTGGCCAGGCTAAGGGAGAATTTCTCCTCTACATCTAAAGAGGTCATAGTGCCTTTTGATATAGAAGTAGAAGACGAAAGCATTTCGATAACAATCCCCCGCGCCGGCGATAAGAAAAATCTACTTGACCTCAGCCTCAAGAACATTCACTTTTTTATGGAGGATGTAAAGAAGAAGAATACACTGATGCTGGAGGAAAGTGCAAAGCTTCAGCAGGAAGAAGTCTTATTTCAATTACAGGAAGCTTTACAACTAAAGGACTTGCCGCGCTATATAGAGTGCTTCGATAACTCCAACTTTCAGGGTGCTTATCCTGTATCGGCGATGGTCTGCTTTAAAAATGGTGTTCCCTCGAAAAGAGATTATCGCCACTATCATATAAAAACCGTTGAGGGTATCAACGATTTTGCTTCCATGCAGGAGGTTGTATATCGTCGCTATAAGCGTTTGAAAGATGAGGATGCACCGCTTCCCCAGTTAGTAATAATAGATGGCGGAAAAGGCCAGCTCAGTGCTGCTATGGAGAGCATCAGTAAATTGGGTTTGCAGGGGCGTATGACGATTGTGGGCCTCGCTAAGCGCGAAGAATCTATTTTCTTCCCCGGTGACAAAGATCCCCTGCAATTGCCATATGATAGTCCGCCGCATTTGCTCATCAGGCGCATACGCGATGAGGTCCACCGGTTCGGCATCACCTTCCACAGGCAAACGCGTAGTAAGGGAACCTTTAAAAACGAACTTGAAGCAATTCCCGGAATAGGGGAGCGGACTGCGACCGATCTGCTTAAAGAGTTCCGATCTGTGAAGAATATTAAAACCCTTACCGAGCGCGAGCTTACACGCGTGGTGGGCCAGGCAAAAGCCCGCGTCATCTGGGAGTATTTTAACGAAAACGAAGCCAATTCCGCCGAAGAAAACCCTTAGAAATCGCTATCTTTGCGGAAAATTCCGCATGTCCGGGGAACGCAAGCCTTTCGTACTCACAAGTTTGTTCCGTAAAAGATGCCCTAGCTGCCGCAAGGGCAGAGTATTTGCCAATAGAAGCATTTTTCCTCTCAATAAGCTGGTGGCCATGGTGCCCAACTGCGATGTCTGCGGCCAGAAGATGGTGGAAGAGCAGAACAATGGCGGTGGTATCAACTATGCGCTTACCGTCATTATGTATATCGTTAATGGAGTCTGGTACGGGATCTTTGTAGGCTTCTCCTACAAAGACCGCAGCGTTGAGATCTTCCTCGTGGTAAGCACTGTGATAGTCTTGCTGATGCAACCCTGGCTCATGCGAATGTCGAGGATGCTCTATCTCTATTTTTATGTTCCCTACGGAAAAACAAGAAAGATAGAAATAACAGAAAATACCAATAATGGATAAGAACGAAACTAAGCCGGCACTATTGCCGGCTATTTTTAGCATGAAATGTCCCAACTGCAGGAAAGGACATATGTTTTGCAACAAGAGCATTTTCCCGCTCAAAGACCTCCTGAAGATGCCTGAGCGCTGCACCGAGTGCGGGCAAAAAATGGAGCTGGAAGTTGGTTTCTATTACGGAACAGGCTACGTGAGCTATGCACTTACTCTGGTATTTCTTGCCGGTGTATTCTTTACTTACTGGGGCATATTCGGGATATCATATAAGG
>CAMPKR010000220.1 GCA_946887345.1 uncultured Bacteroidota bacterium
TTACAATACACATGAAGAAGCTCTTGACGCACTCAGGACGCTGAAGGAGCAAGGATATATAGATGCACAACTTTCCATAATAGGAAAGGTGAAAAATACGGGCGATGATGATGAATCGCACCTGATGAATACGGCAGCCAAGGAAATAGGCGTTACCGCCATAGCGGGCTCAACGCTTGGCGTACTGGCGGGTCTGGGCATCTTTGCGATCCCCGGTCTGGGCTTCCTGTATGGAGCTGGCGCGTTGGTAGGTGCTATAGCGGGCTTTGACATAGGATTGATAGGTGGAGGCCTTATCTCGGCTCTGACGCTGCCGGGTATGAAAAGCGATATTGCAAAGCAGTATGATAAGGAACTGCATGATGGTAAGATACTAGTAATAGTACAGGGATCGGAAGCAGAGATAGCGGAGGCTAAAGAGCATTTATCCGGTTTCGGAAAGCACGCCACTTTGGAGGTCCACTAAGCACGAACGTCTAAAACATCACGAAGGGCGTTGCCCAGGATATTGAAGGCATACACCAGCAGCATAATGGCAATGCCGGGTATAAGCGCCAGCAAAGGACGATTGGTAAGGAGGAAGTTGTAGTGTTCTTTTATCATCAGTCCCCAGGAAGGTTGAGGAGGCTGAACACCAATACCAAGGAAGCTAAGGCCCGCTTCGATAAGGATGGCTGCGGCAAAATTGCTGGCAGCTATTACCATGAGCGGACCGGCGATATTCGGCAGGATATGCCGGAAAATAATTCTCAGATCGTTAATGCCAAGGGCTTTTGCAGCGGTGATATATTCCATTTCGCGGAGAACCAGCACCTGGCCCCGGATAAGACGGGCTGCACTGACCCACATAGTGAGCCCGATGGCCACAAAAATCTCCCAGAAGCCTTTTCCGATTGTTAGGGTAATAGCAAAAACCAGCAGGAGTGTAGGGATGGCCCAAAGGATATTAATAAGCCACATTACCGCATTGTCTATCACACCTCCGTAATATCCTGAAAGGGAGCCCAGAATGATCCCGATTGTAAGTGAAAGAAGAACAGCAACAAAGCCGACAGAGATGCTTACCCTGGAACCTACCAGGAGGCGCGAGAGGATATCACGTCCATAACGATCTGTACCAAGATGAAAGCGGCGCTCTTTGAGTTGGTGTTTTTGTAAATAAGCTTCCTGTTCCGGAAGCGAAAGATTCTTTTTGTCTGCGGGTAGGATATCGGCTAGGAGATAGCTAATGGTATCCTGCAGATCGTCATCAATGTAGTGATGTACAAGCAGCCTGGCACCTCGGAAAGTATAACTATTGATCGGTACAGCCAGGAAATCGGAAGGTGTTCCAGTGAACCACTCTGAGAGTTTGCCTTTTTCCTGCACTGTGGTTTTAGGTATAAACAACAGTTGTTTGGTAAAGCCGGGGGGCTTTGCTCCCAGCTCAATGATCATCCTGTTGGCATAAGGTGTGTTATCGGGAGCAAAGAAGTAAGCAAATACAGACAGTATGGCTGTAAGCCCAATGATGCACAATGCAATAATGCCTGAAGGCTTCTTCAGCAGTTTTTTAAATATGGAACTGTCGCTGCCTTCCTGCATGACTGTTACTTTAACCCGTGTTCGCTCACAAGATAGACGAGGGCGGACAAGGTGACAGCGCCGAGTTTTAACTCGCGGTGATTGACTGCTTCAAAAACGTCGGCATTGGTATGGTGCAGGTCAAAGTAGCGCTGCGAGTCCACGATGAGGCCGGCGGTTGGAACACCTTCCTTTGACAGGGGGCTAATATCTGCGCCGCCTTCTTTGCCTTCAAAATTATAAACTCCATAGGGCAGGAAGAGCGGCCTGAAGCGTTTTACCTGGTCGCGCTTAGCATCGTCCATATTGAGCCCTATACCACGCGGTGAAAAGCCGCCTGCATCAGTTTCAATTGCCAGGATATGTTTCTCGCCTTTTGCTTTTGCAGAATCGTTGTAGGTGATGCCACCCCTGAGACCGTTTTCCTCGTTCATAAACAGCACTGCCCTCACGGTCCTCTTTGGTTTTATTCCCGTTGCCTTCAGTGCGCGGATAACCTCAATAGATTGTACACAGCCTGCGCCGTCATCGTGAGCGCCTTCGCCTACATCCCAGGAATCAAGGTGGCCACCTACTAAAATTATCTCGTCTGCATGCTGTGAGCCTTTTATTTCTCCTATTACATTATAAGAAAGAACATCTTCGTACATCTTACAGTCGGAGGTGAGCGTTGCTTTTACTTTTCCTGATTTTAACCTGCCCTCCAGCATATCGGCGCTCCTGTTGCCAATGGCTACAGAAGGGATTTTCCTTACTGAGTCCGCATACCGTAGGGAGCCTGTATGCGGATGATCGTCTTCGCCCGTTGATACTGCCCGTATAATAACGCCCACAGCTCCTTTGGCTGAAGCTGAATTGGGTGCAGACCAACGGTACAATACAGCATCTCCATAAGCTTCAAAGGTATGCACTACATCTTGCCTGAAGCGGTGGTTGAAAAAAACGAACTTATCTTTTACTTCCTTCGGAGAGAGCTTGTTGAACTCCTCTATGCCGGTCACCATTATAATATCGGCTTCCAGTGGTTTTCCATCTGTACCAACACTATTGCCCACACCTAAAACCGGAACTGTAACAGGCATACCCTGGTCGAAACTTAGTTTCAATGTTTCTTTGCCCCGTACCCAGTGAGGTACTATTACAGGCTGCAGCCACACGCTGTCCGCGCCAGCTCGTTCCAGTGCTTCCTTGCCCCAGATCACTGCATCTTCAGCCTGTGGTGAACCACTCAGCCTGTGGCCGATATTTTTGCACAAGTCGCGGAGATTGCTATAGCACGTACCGCGTAACATTATATCATCGGATATCTTTCTTATGATGAGTGAGTCCTGTGCCGGTGCGAAATAATTAAGTCCGAGACAGGATAATGCCAACATTAATTTCTTCATCTGCTAAAAATAATAAAGGCGCAGTTATAAAATAAACATTATTACGTGTATCAACAGCTATCGCCTTATCTTTACGGCGTTAACGTATACAAATGAAGAAAATTCAATTATTGGCCGGAGCAGTGGCCGCAATAGTATTTTTTACCCAGTGTTCACCTAAGGCCGGAGGGGCGGTCGCATCAAGCTCTTCATCCTCCTCTATTTCCTCCCCAGCTGAAGCAGTTGCGCCTACACCTTTTGACAAAACCAAGTATTCAGATGAAGTGATGGAACTTGGCAAAGCTACCTGGAGAGCCAGTTGTGGAAAATGTCATAAACTTTATCAGCCAAATACGCATAGTATGGAAGCCTGGGAGCGAATTCTGCCCCGGATGTCTAAAAAGGCGAAGCTGGATGACAGGCAGGCAGAGGCTGTGAGAGCTTTTGTATTGTCGAATGTGGCGGGCTAGATATAACATTAGCTGAATAAGCTATTGTAAATGCTGATAGAATGTTAATGCAATTCAGTACTGAAAGGCTGATATTTGCATTAACATTTTTATTAAAGGACATAGGCGAAATTTACGAAGGATGAAAATAGGAATTGTATGTTACCCGACATTTGGTGGTAGTGGGGTTTTGGCCACGGAACTGGGAATGGCTTTATCCCTTAAGGGACATGAGGTCCACTTTATTACCTACCAACAGCCGGTTCGTCTTTATTTTCATCCTAATATTTACTATCATGAAGTGGCAGTGCCGACCTACCCGCTATTCGATTATCCTCCCTATGAGACAGCCCTGGCCAGCACTATGGTAAATGTGATACTAAATAACAATCTGGACCTGCTGCATGTACATTATGCCATTCCACACGCTTCGGCAGCCTATTTTGCCAGGCAGATACTGAAAAAGCAAGGCAGGGATATTCCTTTTATCACCACATTACATGGTACCGATATTACTTTAGTGGGCAAAGATCAAACCTATGCTCCTGTAGTTACGTTTTCCATCAATGAATCGGATGCGATTACAGCCGTTTCTAATAATCTGAAGGAAGAAACACTACGCTCTTTTCCTATCGAAAAGGACATAGACGTGATCACCAACTTCGTGGATATGAGCCGCTTCCGCCACTCTGATAAAAACCACTTTAAGAAGATGCTGGCGCCAAATGGCGAACGTATACTGGTGCATGTTTCCAATTTCAGGAAGGTGAAAAGAGTAGGCGATGTCATCAAAGTATTTGAGAAAGTGCATCAGCAAATTCCTTCGAAGCTCTTAATGATCGGTGATGGTCCTGAGCGACTTGGTGCGGAGGAACTGTGCCGCTCAATGAATAACAACATCTGTGCAGATATACGTTTCCTCGGTAAGCAGGAACAAATGGATGAGATACTGAGTATTACCGACCTGTTTATACTGCCATCAGAATATGAGAGCTTTGGTCTGTCGGCCCTCGAGGCTATGGCCTGCGGAGTACCAGTTATCTCCACCAATGCAGGTGGTTTACCCGAAATCAATATACAAGGTGAAACCGGTTACCTGAGCAATGTAGGAGATATAGAAGATATGGCCAGACATGCCCTGCATATACTTAGTGATGATGTCCGGCTGCTGGAGTTTAAGAAACGTGCCCTGGCGCACGCAGGTACGTTTGACAAAGACCTTATAGTGCCGGTGTATGAGAAGCTCTATGAAGAGGTGGTGGAAAACTACAGGGCGCGACAACTTAGCATCAACTAAACAAG
>CAMPKR010000221.1 GCA_946887345.1 uncultured Bacteroidota bacterium
GTAACTGTTACCCAGCCTGCTGCCCTGGTAGCCCTGGCTGCTAATACTTCACCGGCATGTTCAGGCGACTCAATGGCCGTTATCGGTACGGCTTATGGTGGTACTGCTCCATACAACTACGCATGGGTAGGTCCGGTATCTGCTAATATTCCGGTTATCTCTATGGGTAACGTAACAACAGCCGCTGCGGGTACTTATACACTGACTGTGACTGATGCTAACGGTTGTGTTTCAACTGACGTTACAACCGCGGTTGTTAACCAGACACCAACGATCACTACACAGCCTCAGCCTGCTACGGCTTGCGTGGGTTCATCTGCAGGTTTTAGTATCACAGCTATCGGCACAGGTATTTCTTATCAGTGGAAAGCCAACGGCGTGAACATCTCCAACACAGGTGTATACTCAGGTGCTAATACTAATACACTTTCTATCAGCGATGTTACAGGTCTCGACGGTACTATGTACCAGGTGATCGTTTCAGGTGTTTGTACTCCTGATACAAGTATCAGTGTAATGCTCACTGCTCCTTCGTTCAACTCATGGACGGGTAGCGTAGATACGGCCTGGTCTAATGCTTCTAACTGGCAGTGCGGTATTGTTCCAACGATCAATACAGACGTTATCATCCCGGCTTCTGCTCCAAAGATGCCGCTGGTGAATATTGCCACTGCAACTGCCAATAGCATCACTATTAACTCCGGCGCAACCCTCGGCTTCGTTGGCACAGGCAGCCAGGTAGAAGTAAGGACTGATATTACCAACCTGGGCACGTTCAATGCATCAAACGGTGCTGTAATGCTCAGCGGTACATCAGCCCAGTCTATACCGGGAGTAACATACGGCGAACTGGAACTGACGGGTAGCAGCATCAAGACTTCAACGGGTAACCTGACCGTATCTGGTAACCTGATTCTGACTGACGGTTATCTTCAGCTGGGCACCAACAATCTGACACTGTCACAATCAGCAGTGGTAACGGGTGGTAGCGCTGCATCATTTGTGATCACCAACGGTACAGGTGTTGTTATCAGGCAAGGCCTGGGTACAACTGGTAACACAGGTACTGCAATATTCCCTGTTGGTGCTTTGATGGGGGTTTATACTCCTGCAGCGGTACAGAACGCAGGTACGATGGATAACTTCAGCGTAAGGGTAATAGAAGGTGTCTATACCGACTACAGCAATGAAGTTCCTGTAGGTGGCGCTATGAGCAATAATACTGTTGACAAGACATGGTTCATCAACGAAGCTGTGAATGGTGGTTCCAACGCTACAGTATCGCTGTCATGGCCTCTTACCGAAGAACTGCCAGGCTTCAACAACAGTATGTGTGATGTGTCTCACTACAATGAAGACTCATTGAATTGGGAGTCCGATGCCTTCGGTCCTGCGAGCGGTACAGTGGTACTGTTCACCCGCAGCAGAGCCGGCGTAAGCACTTTCTCTCCGTTCGGCCTGGGTACTATCAATGGTCCTCTTGCCCATAATGCTGTTACTCTTACAGGTATATATAATGCTTACAACAAGACAGTAGACCTGAACTGGGATAAGAGCAACGATCCTGATGTGGTTACTTACAGCCTGGAGCGTTCTGAGAACGGTATTACTTACACTTCTGTAACAAGCAAGGAAGCAGGCCAGGAGATATATGAGCATACGGACGCTGAGGTAGCCAGCCTGAAAGCTAAACAACTCTACTATCGTCTCCAGGTGAGCACCAACGATGGCAGCTACGTTTACACCAACACTGTAAAGGTAGACATCGCAAGCAGTGTGGTTACTTATGGTCTTACACTGTATCCTAACCCGGTTAGCGGTTCTGAGGTATTTGTAAGTATCAGCGACGACGCCCTGGCTACTGATATGGATATCGTAGTAACTGATGTTCTTGGCAAGGAAGTAAGAAAGTATCACTACGATGCCGGTACTTACAACCCGAATATGATATCAGTGAACGTAGACGACCTGGCGCAGGGTATGTACACCCTCCGCGTGAAACAAGCAGGCTCTATGATACAGACTGTGAAGTTTACCAGGAAGTAGAATTAATAACTTCAACAATAGGCAAGGGCTCCAAATCGGGAGCCCTTGTTGTTTTATGCTTAATTCGAGCCTTATGGCTGCCTTGTCAACCTATCAACTTTTCAACTTATCAACTATCTTAGCTTCATATGAAAGAGAACCTCACCGGAACAGATCAGCAATTCGGCATTTTCAAATTCATTCCTCTGCGCTTTGCTCCATGGATACTGGCCTTATTAGCTTGTATTATCTATGCCAATACAGCACCCAATCAATACGCGCTCGATGATATTCTCGTTCTGTATGATAATCACTATGTAAAGCAGGGTTTTGCGGGCATCCCCAGGATACTTACCTCTGATATGTTCGCCAGCTATTTCGAGGACATGCAGGTAGAGCAGGTGCTTTCCGGTGGCAGGTACAGGCCGCTGGCACAGGTCACTTTCGCTATTGAGTACCAGTTCTTCGGTGCAGAGCCGATGGTGAGCCACGTTCTCAATGTCCTTCTGTTCGGCCTGCTCATTTATATTGTGTTCTCGGTCTTGCTCCGTTCGTTCAGGATGAATGCCGACCTGGCATTCATAACAACGCTCTTGTTTGCAGTACATCCCATACATACCGAGGTTGTGGCCAATATCAAGAGCCGCGATGAGATATTTTCGCTCATGTTCATCCTGCTGGCTTTCCGTTACAGCTTCGCCTATGTAGATACAGGTAAAAAACTCCACCTCCTTTTTGCAGCTATTGTCACCTTTATTGCTTTCTTGGCTAAGGAGTACGCTTATGGTCTTATAGTTTTGCTGCCTTTAGCCATTTCCGTTTTTCGCAATCCATATCCCAAGGGCAGGCTTACCCCGCCACTTCTTGTTTTTCTTGGTGTTGCCGTAGCATTCTCGGCTCTGCGTTACTCTGTTGTCGGCTTTGAGGTTATCGAGCAGGACGACGTATTGAACAACCCTTATCTCCATGCTTCTGTTGATGAGGCCCTGGCGACCAAGATATTCGTCTTAAGCAAATATTTATTGCTCCTCCTGTTTCCTCACCCGCTTTCCTCCGACTACTCATTTCCTCATATCGCCTACCTCTCATTCTTAAGCCCCCAGGTTTGGATATCGCTTCTTTTACATACTGCCATCACCGTCGCTGGTATATACTACGCCTACAAGAGGCATTTCCTCGGGTTTGCTATTATGCTTTACCTTATGTTCCTGTTCCCGGTGTCAAATCTTTTGGTAGACATCGGTGCCACCATGGGCGAGCGCCTGGTCTTTCATGCTTCTCTGGGTTTCTGCCTGGCGGTTTCATGGTTACTGGTTCAGGCCTATCAACGATTCTCTCTTGCCAAACCGGTAATTATAGTGCCCTTGCTTTTAATAGCTGTGGTTGCCTCCGCAAAGACCATCAGCCGTAATCCAGACTGGTACAACACAGATACGCTTTTCCTCAAAGATGTACAGACCGTACCGGAAAGTGTTATTGCCAATAACAATGCCTCTGATGCCATGATTAAAAAAGCCGATCACGAAAAAGACCCGGCAAAGAAAAAGGAAATGATAGAAAAAGGAAGGGCTTATGCCCTTAAAGCCCTGGAACCTTACCCCGAATTTGTAAATGCCTTAATCAATCTCGGCCTGGCCGAGCACCTCTCCAACCAGGATGATTCCGCCATGAAACACTGGCTGCTGGCAAAATCATATTTACCCCAATCACCTCACTTTCCTAAGCTGGCTGAACACTTTTTCAATAGGGGAATGAATGAAGGGCGTACAGATGTCCGCCGGGCTATAGACTTTTTTAAAATGTCAGCGGCCCTCAATGAGGCAAAGTCAGAACCTTGGTCCAATATGGGAGGGGCCTATTTCACTATCCAGAAGTTCGACTCGGCGCTTTACTGCTGGCAGGTTGCACTAAAGATCAACCCCAACGACCAGGAAGCCATGCGCGGATACCAAGCCCTCACCCAGGCTCCGCCTCCTCAGCCGTCTGGTACAAAATAGAGTTAGCTGTCTGCTGAATACTGTGTCGTGGTGAGCGTAGGCGAACCATGACACTGCTGAGAACTCGTGATTAGCTCATCGAAGAGCCCCTGCGGTCCAATATGACTTCTTCAAGCAAATCATCCAAATCAAAAGAACCGTGGTTTAAATCGTATTATTCTCAGTCACCACTCTGTCCACATACGCCAGCACCTGCCGGTCAAACTCCTCCTGTTTTCCGAACATGATCCCGATGGATATTGGCAAAACGGCAATGGTAATTTCCCATTGCCTTAGCTTGTCCATATGCAGGCGAAGGCGGGCAGCGTCCTTTTCAGTAGTCACTATTATTTTGTTGGGAACATCCCAGTTTTTGTAGGCTTCTTTTATCTCTTCCAGGTTACTGGTTACAAAGTAGTGATGGTCCGGGTAGGAGAGGGTATGTACTCCCTTAGCGATAGTTCTTAGGTGGTTTTCCAATGGTTCAGGGCGGGCAATGCCGCACACTAGTATTGCATTGAGCTCTGCCAGGCTGAGGGCTTGCCCGGTAACGAAATTATAGGGCATCTCGTACCTTATTTCACTAAAGTAAATATTCTGGTGATCTTCCTTTTGTATTTGATTTTCAATTTGTTGAGATTTTGATTTTGATAACCCTGCAGGACACTTGGAAAC
>CAMPKR010000222.1 GCA_946887345.1 uncultured Bacteroidota bacterium
CAAGGCGGCTCAGCTGAAATAAGCACCTTACACTTCGCGCCACCTTCGCAGCCTTCGTTGAATTTTTAAATTTTATTCAAAAAAACTACACAAAAATTGTAAAAAAGTTATGCACATAGCCTCCTCAAAACTTGCTTCGTCTTCTCTCATTTCGTAACTTAGTAGCTGATGGTCTTGCTATCGTTAGTTCTTTTCAAAAATGCCCTGCTTATACAAAATATTTTCTCTAAATATGTCAAGATGGGCCACCACAGCGGATTTCAGTAGTGTCTAACTCTGCACTACCCGGCACAGACACGGCACAAGCCTGCACTAACCTTGCACAAGTTTGCACAAACACTGCACAAGTCGGCATCTACGCTGCACAAGCCTGCACAGCTACCGTTATATCGTGTTTCCGCCTATCTTTGCGCCATGCAAATTTTAGACGGCGTAGTAGTATCCTCGCACTTCAAAACTGAGATAAAGGAAGAAACGGCCAAAATGGTAGCCATGGGCAAGAAAAAGCCCCACCTGGCAGCCATATTGGTAGGCAACAACCCCGCTTCGGAAGCCTATGTGGGCAACAAAGTTAAGACCTGCGAAGAGCTGGGCTTCGACTCCACCCTCCTGCGTTTCGACACCGATATCACTGAGGCTCAGCTCATTGAGGAGATAAAAAAACTCAATGCCGACGACAATATAGACGGTATCCTGGTGCAGCTGCCGTTGCCTAAGCATATTTCTGACAACGCTGCCATCAATACGATAGCTCCTGAGAAGGACGTGGATGGCTTCCATCCCATTACCCAGGGCAAGATGGTGCTGAACCAGCCATCGTTTCTACCGGCAACACCTTACGGTATACTGCTGATGCTGGAGTATTATAATATAGATACTACGGGTATGCACTGCGTGGTGATAGGCCGGAGCCATATAGTGGGTACGCCGATGAGCCTGCTGATGGCGCGCAATGCAAAGCCAGGCAATGCCACAGTTACTATTTGCCACTCCAAGACAAAAAATCTGAAAGAGATATGCCTGCAGGCAGACATAATAATTGCTGCCATAGGGCGCCCGCGCTACGTGACAGCCGATATGGTGAAGGAAGGCGCGATAGTGATAGACGTAGGTATCAACCGCATTGATGACGCCACTAAGAAGAGTGGCTCCAGGCTAGTAGGCGATGTAGACTACGATAACGTGGCGCCTAAGTGCAGCTACATTACGCCGGTGCCAAAGGGCGTTGGTCTTATGACCATCTGCGGACTGATGAAGAATACCCTGGACGCAGCCAAGCAGAGACAAGTGGGCTAGTTGATCGGTTGACAAGTTGATAGGTTATAAGGTTAACCGCAAAGTGCGCAAAGGCAACGCGAAGCAGGCGCAAAGTTCTGTTGAATGGCTTAGCGTGTACTTTGCGATACTTAGCGATCTTTGCGGCTAGTTTTTTAGAAGGAGTTCAAATCAAGTGAGCAAGACAGTAAATACAGTATCATATCCCGTAATGGAGCACTTCTATACCCTGCAGGGGGAAGGTGCTTATAGCGGGCAGGCAGCCTATTTCATCCGCCTTGGTGGTTGTGATGTGGGCTGTGTGTGGTGCGATGTGAAAGAGAGCTGGGATGCAAGCCTGCACCCGCATATGAGAGTGGAAGAGATGGTGGCTGCTGCTTCGGCGCATCCGGGAAAGCTCATTGTAATAACAGGCGGGGAACCGGCTATGCATGACCTTAGCTATCTGTGCGATGCCTTGCACGAAGGGGGGTTTCGTGTACATATAGAGACTTCAGGCTCTTCGCCGCTTACAGGCAATTTTGAATGGGTGACCTTGTCTCCTAAGAAATTTAAAGCGCCGCTACCTGAGACGCTCCAGTTCGCAAACGAACTGAAGATCATAGTTTACAACAAGTCCGATTACAAATGGGCGGAGCAGTATGCTGCTGAAGTGCCGCAGGATTGCAAACTCTATTTGCAACCTGAATGGAGCAAAGCTGCGCAAATGACGCCCTCCATTATAGAATACATACAGCAGAACCCACGCTGGCAGCTATCATTGCAAACACATAAATATCTCAACATCCCTTAATGACAACTTTAGAAGCGATCATCCTCGGAATAGTAGAAGGCATTACTGAATACCTACCCATCTCATCCACAGGTCACATGGTGCTGGCCTCCTACTTTATGGGTATAGAGAACGATACCTTCACCAAGCTGTTCGAGATATGTATACAGTTCGGCGCCATACTTTCTGTGCTGGTGCTGTACTGGAAGAAGTTCGTAGACCTCAGCAAGTGGCAATTCTATTTTAAGCTTTTCATTGCGGTGATACCTGCATTGATACTCGGCTTTCTTTTTAATGATGCTATTGAGCAATTCCTGGAGAGCCCGCAAACAGTAGCGATCACTATGGTGCTGGGGGGTATCGTACTACTGTTCATCGATTCTATGTTCACCAGTCCGACTGTGACAGACGAACCTGAGATCTCTAAGATGAGCGCCTTTAAGATAGGCCTGTGGCAATGTATCTCTATGATACCGGGGGTCAGCCGCAGTGCAGCGTCAATAATAGGTGGTATGCAACAGAAGCTGACACGCTCAGTAGCCGCTGAATTTTCTTTCTTCCTGGCCGTGCCTACTATGGCAGCCGCCACAGGTTATTCTCTTGTGTTGAAAGACTGGAAGGATGCGTCCGGCGCAGAGATAAAAGGGTATGAACTATTGACCCAAACACCGGATAATCTCATGGTTTTTGGAATAGGAGCAGTGGTATCGTTCATAGTAGCTATGATAGCTATCAAAAAATTCATAGGCTACCTGCAGAAATATGGTTTTAAAGCATTTGGTGTGTACCGTATAGTGGTGGGAATAATTATCCTGCTGTTGATGAGGTTCTGAACCGCAGTCTCTTGTTTAAGCTACATCGATTGAGAAGATTTGGAAGTACTTTAAGTGACGCGTCTGACGGCGAAGAGGCGTACTGACGCTAAGTAAGTGTTAGATCTCCCTCTCCGGTTCCCAATTGTGGAAGAGATGGTTGAGGTAATGGTTCTCCTCTTTTGTGACCACATTGTCAGCTACGGCTAGCTGTACAGCGAAGTCGAGGAGGCTGGTACGTTCTTCAGGGGTGGAATCGTCGTAAAAATCATCCATCATTTTTAAGAAGTGCGCTTCCCATTCTTCAGGCCTTAAGCGGCTGATGATCTCCATTTGTTTATCGAGATTCACTCTGAACGGGAACTCTGCTACCAGGTATTCACGTATAACGTTATCTTCTTTGGCGCCTACGCGAAAATCTACCGCTGAAAGTATCATCAACAGGTGATAGCCGGCTATGGTTTTATTTGTTCTGTTATTAGGCATAGAGTGTTCTAGCTTTGCGATGCAAGCAAGAGATCGAGGTCTGTATATTTAAATCCGAAACGTTTTGCCAGTGGTGCGTTCGTGATGCTTCCTTTATATAGATAAACGCCATTGCGTATGCCGTTCTTGGACAGTATCAGTCCTTCCATACCACCCATATCGGCACACTCCTGCATCAGTGGCATCAGTACGTTACTAATGGCCCGAGAGGCTGTACGTGACACGCCGGAAGCTATATTAGGAACACAATAGTGTATTACGTCATAAATTTTGAAAATCGGGTTTTCATGCGTGGTCACCTTTGATGTTTCGAAACAACCACCACGGTCGATACTGATGTCTACTATCACCGATCCGGCCTTCATATGGCTTACCATATTTTCCGTGACTACTACCGGAGTGATACCATTCACCGGTTTCAATGCACCGACCGCCACATCAGCATTGGCCAGTTCTTCCGTTAGTGTGACCGGGTCCAGTACCGAAGTGAAACATCTGCGGCCAATATTGTTCTGCAGGCGCATCAACCTGTATATGGAGTTATCAAATATTTTCACTGAGGCACCAAGCCCCAAGGCTGTACGGGTAGCGGATTCACCTACCACGCCGGCACCAATTATCAATACCCGGGCAGGGGGAACGCCAGAGATACCACCCAGCAGTATTCCTTTGCCGTTATGTACATTACTAAGGTATTTGGCTGCGGTGAGTATGGCAGTGCTGCCCGCTATCTCACTCATAGAGCGAACGATAGGGTAGGTGCCCGAGTCGTCTTTTATTGACTCAATAGCGATAGCTATTATTTTCTTCTGGGTAAGCTGCTCCATCATGTCTGCCTTCATGAGTGGCAGATGGATAGGTGAGATGATCACCTGGTTGGGTTGCAGGAGGTGTACTTCATCCTCCGCTATAGGCGCTGACTTAATAATAGTGGTCGCTTTATAAACTTCGGCCTTATCATATACTATGCGGGCACCGGCTTCAGAGTAGTCACTATCAAAATAAAAGGAACCATCGCCTGCGCAGTGCTCAACGACCACGTCGTGGCCGCTATTCACCAATACGCTTACCGCTTCGGGTGTTAAAGCCACGCGGTTTTCCTGGAAAGAGGTTTCCCTGGGGATACCTATAAAAAGCTGCTTCTTTTTAGGCAGTATCTCCAGCGTCTCTTCCAGGGGTATATACGAAAAGGAGGTTGAAATATATGGTCTTTTACTCATGCCCCGGGTCCTTACTCATTTGGCAGAAATATACAAAACTGCCGCGTATAAAAGAAGCTATTAACATTGTCATAAGCCTTGAATAATGGCCATACAGCAAATAC
>CAMPKR010000223.1 GCA_946887345.1 uncultured Bacteroidota bacterium
CACTTATGAATCCTTCGCATATACCGTCAGGCTATCCAAAATTCATATCAGGAACAACTGCAGGTGCCAAATGGTGGAGCGTCGGAGGATTGGCCACTGATACCTGGAGCGGGACGACAATTACTTCCACCAACGGTAAGGACCCTTGCACTGCATTAGGTGCTGGCTGGCATCTGCCATCAGCTAATGAATGGCTGAACCTTTCCAACGTGGAAGACCTGTCTGGTACCATGGCGGCGTTCCAGTCTAATCTTAGGCTTACCGCAGCAGGATACCGTGGCATCCAGAATGGCGATGTAGGCTACTACTGGACCAGTACTGCATTGGCTAACGGCGAGGCCAAAGTCTTTTTCTTCGATAATAATTACAACGCTACTGTGGGAAACACTCAACGCGCAGAAGGCTTTAGCTGTCGTTGCGTGAAAAATTAGTTCTAAGATACAATACCAAAAAGTCCGGGATGTCGTCGGGGCATCCCGGACTTTTTGAACACAATGTATCAACGCAAAATAATCTGCTACCGTCAATACACGGGTCCGGAAATTGCTCTCTTTATTCACCCAATTCTCCGCGTTAATCGTATCTTTGAAGCATACATGACCATAAACGGGGAACAATATAGATTCGAAAGAGTGATGATCATCGACGACGATGAAGTGGATAGATATAGCGCTTCCTACATCATGAAAAAAAACCTTTTTGCAAAGCACATAATCGAGTTTGGCCTTGCCACCCAAGCTATCGAATACCTTGAAAAAAATCAGGATTCTCCTGATCTCCTCCCTGAAATAATATTGCTTGATATCAATATGCCCCGGATGAATGGCTTTGAATTTTTGGAGCGCCTGGCTAACCTGCATTTATGCGCCAAAATCAGTTGCTGCATTGTTATGCTCACTTCCTCAAATAATCCGCGGGACCATAAGCGAGCAGAGGAAGACCCGATAGTAAAGGAATTCCTGAATAAGCCACTGCAGAAAACTGACCTGGAAATAATAAACAGGGCCTATGGATAACCCGGGCTATCATATCCATTCTTGAAATAAAACACTAACTTATCGGGGTATGAGCATCCAACAATTTACTGCCGGCGATAGAACCACCATCAACTGGGCCAGCGGAACCAGTACAGAATTATTCATCTATCCCGCCAACGGAAATTTCGCAGAGCGTAATTTCCTGTTCCGCATCAGCACGGCAACTGTAGAGGCTGAAGAGTCAGCGTTTACTTTTTTCGAAGGGATTACCCGCCACCTCATGATCCTGGAAGGAAACCTGGAGCTGATACATGAAGGGCATTATACGAAGGATCTGCGCACCTACGATCAGGATATTTTTTCCGGTGAATGGAGCACACGCAGCAAAGGAAAGGTTACTGACTTCAACCTGATGCTGAAAGATGGCGCAACAGGCTCATTAGAGCATCATCACCTGGAACCCGGCATCAATTCTGAATTTACAGCCACAGGTGACTACCAGTTCATTTACCTGGCCTCGGGGACGGCAACTTTAAGCAACGGAAACACAGCAAATGCGGGCGATCTGCTTTGGATTGGAAACGGCTCGGATCTGACGATTGATGCACAGGAATGTTGTGACCTGGTAGTAATCGAGGTTTCATTGATTAATGGCTCTAACTAGCTCCCTACTCTCTCAATATCTTCTCCATCTTCCTACCCTTCGCCAGTTCGTCCACCAGCTTATCCATGTACCTGATCTTCTGCATCAGCGGGTCTTCTATCTCTTCAACGCGGTAGCCACAGATCACACCGGTTATCTTTGAGACATTGGGATTCATCATTGGCGCCTCGGCAAAAAAGGTTTGCAGGTCACTCTTTTTGTCTATCTGTTGTTTCAGAGTTTTTTCATTGTATCCTGTCAGCCAGGTGATAACAGAGTTCAACTCTGCTTGAGTGCGTCCCTTCTTCTCCACCTTTTGTATATACAACGGATAGATACTTGCGAACGACATTCTGAATACTCTTCCGTAGTCCATTTTATTTATATTACCCGCCAAAGTTAACACCTAACTCTATTTTTTCTGCACACTTTCCTTTTTCCTAAAGTTCAGTATCTTCTTTATAAGTACCAATGGTAGTGGCTGGTCGTTCGGGAACTGAATAGCAGCCCTGCTTGTCTTCAATTCCTTTAGCTCCTTTTCAAACTCAGCCAAAAATGCGTCACTCCACGGGCTTGAAAGGGTAATGTGCTTTGCAAAGGCGGCATAGTACACCAGGAAACTCTTACCGATCTTGAAAGCAGGTATCTGGTAGCTGATAACTTCTTCTACCTCCGGTACCACCTCGTGTACCAGCTCTCGAATGGTTTGCAGTCTTACCTGTACATCTTCCGGGTATGCCTCGTGATATTCATTTATTGTTTTGTAGTCTGTCTTTGCCATTTTTTCAAATGTGTCATTGCTTAGGTTCTCTTTTTATAAACATACAAGGTTGCGACCTTTCCAGCCGCTTCATTAACTATTATCATCGTCTCATCATCCAGGAAAGTTATACCCTCGGCCTTAGGAAAAACAGCCGGATTCAGTCGCTTCATATATACCACCTCGCTTTTTTCATTTATCCCCACCAGCAGTTTGTCAACGGCCGAGATAACGTATATCAGTCCGTTCTTAGGATGTATTGACAAACTTGCAGGTCTGAAATTAAATCGTCGCGTCTCGTTGCCGGTAGTTATGTTCAGCTCTTTTGCTTTAGAGTATAGCTTTACAACATCCACCGTATAGACCGGTGTTCGTTGCAGTTCTTTTCTTCGCAGGTCAAAGGCATATATGTATCTCTTGTTCTTATCGGTCTTTTCATATGGTTTGTTTTTAGCGGAAATAAGCAGGCGCCTGTTCGTCTTGTCATAGCAAAGCCCCTCATTATTATTCGTTATCAGGTTTAATTTGTGATGAGCAATTCTTCCTTTGTGAGTGCCCGCTTTCAAACCGCTCCATTCTGTAAGCCTTCCATCGCTACGTAATATATATAGCGCATCGCCGGTATAGGTGAGCCCTTCGAAATCGCCGGGACCGCTGAATTTCTGCTGCACGACTACCTTACCTGATTTAAAATTGTAAACGAAGACAATACCGAGCTCGTCCTGTACGCAAGCTATGTGCGAGTCATCTATATCTGTAAGACCCGACACCTCGTTAAGAATGGCCGGAAGCCGGTATTGGGCGTTGGGTCGCTCCAGGTCATATTTCAGTTCCTGCCCATTTGCCGGGCCGTAGTATGATAGCAACAAAGCAAATATAACAGCTCTCGCATTCACACAGATCATTTACGAATTTACCATTATTCAGTATTATTCCCACCAGGTGTCGACATTTTAAAAGCACAACCTTGGCCGGCGAAGGAACGAGATGAAGCAAAAACCGTTTAAAACCCTTCTCAAACTTTTATTTTCGGACCATATTTGCCATATTTGCGGCGAACCGCAACTGTAAACAAAACATGAAACAAGTGATAATTGCAGCGGCTTTTACGGCGCTGGGATATGGTGCAATGGCTCAGTCCACTACCACTACTGTAGAGACTATCGACATACAGCTGACAAACGTCATCACCATGAAATTTAATAGCACGGGTACCAACACAGGGAGTACAGTCAATATTCCGCTAAATACGATCAGCGAAATGACCAATGGCGTTACAAGCAGCAATCAGAACCTGTCAGTAAATTCAACCAAACCCTTTAATGTCAACGTAAAGACGAACACTTCCATGTTCTCTTATAACGGTAGCTATCAAAACAACAATTCAATGCTTGTCAGCGATGTGCTGAAAATGCGGGTTAACCAGAATTACACCGGCGGAAATATCGGGAATGGCTTCGGGTCTTTTAAGCCACTGACCGCTTCAGCTCAGAACATCATCAACGGTGGCGACAATGGAACAGGCAAAACGTTCAGGGTACGCTACAAGGCTATCCCCGACCTGCAGTATGCCTCAGGCATTTACACCACTTCGGTGATATTTACTGCTACGCAGCAGTAGTTTCCTTGGCCCGATAATTTAGCCCTTATCCATAAACGATACAGCTATGGATACTTTAGTAAAAAAAGCAGGGAAGATGATGGTAGCCGACCATCAAGAAGGCCGCGTAGCCTCAGCTATTGAAGAACAAACATCCAAGCTCCCGTCCGATCTGTTCTTATGGACAGCCCTGGGTTGCCTGGGTGCCGCGGCCGCGCTGAAGATAATTGGCCGCAACCATACAGCTCTGCTTATTGGCCAGTGGGCCTCGCCGTTCTTACTCTTCGGCATCTACGACAAAATGGTAAAGCTCCACGGCCACGACCAGCATAGCAATGTAGGCTAGAAATGCGATTTGAAACAATATGAAAAGCCCGGGTATCTTTCCCGGGCTTGCCGTAAATTACGACCCTGAATGAAAACACGAGCAAAACAACTATATTCATTATTGCTTTTCGGCGCCCTGTCAATCACGGCATGCAATACTACAAGTGAAGCCGAAAATAAACCCCTGCCAGCACTAAAGGCTGCGCAGAAAAAGCCACGCATAGGAGAACAGCGCGATGCCCACGGCTGCGTAACTACCGCAGGCTACGTATGGTCCGCGGCTAAGGACTCCTGTATCCGTCTTTGGGAATCGGGCTCGGTGCTTGAACCCACCGGCCGTTCAGAACTAATAGTG
>CAMPKR010000224.1 GCA_946887345.1 uncultured Bacteroidota bacterium
CTACAGTAAAGTATAATGAACTTCGTGAACCGGGTAATAATAGGGAGTCTCCTCGTTGTAGCGGCGATGGTGCTGTATTCCTTTGTGCCTGAGTTCAAACAACAAACGTTTTCAATTTACATTTCCCTGCTATCGCTGGCCTGTCTTACTATGAATATAAAGTATTCGGCCCGTGGCATCTGGTCGGCTACGTCTATATTTATTATTGTTTTCTGGTGTTTCCACTTTGGAGTAATAACTGCAAACGCCATGGGCATCAACGTTCCTGAAATTACGGGAGACGATTACATCTGGTGGTGGATAGACAGTCCGTTCTATCCCCGGGCAGAGGCGCTGGCCGTTTTGGGTATAGCCTCATTTGTGCTGGTCACTATGATCCGTTCGCGTCATCTTGACGACAAGACGGAGGAAGAAGAAGATCTTGAGAGTTTCGAAACGCACATCGACAATACTGATTCACCATATTATAAGACTTTACGTGCTCTTGCTTACATTTTCATGCTCGGTGGTATCGGCTACTGGGCTTTTATTATGTCGAGCATGGGAGGGGTCACGGCCCTGCTTGCGGGTTATCTCGTTTACCTGAAGTTTATTGAGAACTACCCGCTTATCTCACTTGTTTATTGGGGCATAGGTATCGGGTTTGCCCTGCTGGGTGTGTTGGGCCGCAAGAAGGATATCAGGCCTGGTTTTATCCTATTTTGTGTGTGGGGTGGACTAGCGTTTACAATGGGTCTGCGAGGTGAGGTGATGTATCCGGCCTGTGCATTCCTTATCACCTTCTCCCGCCAGGTAAAAATGCCATGGTCCCCTGTCTATGTAGTAGTGCCTATCTTGCTGCTTTCACTCATTTCCTTCGTGCGTGAATACCGGCTGGATGGCCATGTTAGCTCTGATAGCTTCAATCCCGTTTATGGTCTGCTGGAAATGGGTGGTTCCCTGCAAACGGTTGTGATCACCCAGGAGTGGGTGGCACAGGGAATAGATAAGTTCCACTACGGCGAAACAATTTATGCACCCGTGGCACGTCTTGTTGATAAGGCAACTTTTGCCAATGTAGATGCCTCTGAAAAGGACTTCCGCCTTATGAACGTGGCTATGGCCGACCGTAATGGCCCTTATGGTTTTTCACCTATAGCAGAAGGTTTCATTAATATGGGCGCTATTGGTGTGGTTATCGTTATGATGTTGCTGTCGCTCTTTCTTAACTATTTTGATACACGACCCATATCCATACTTAGTGACTCCTACCTGGGCGGAACCACCTTTATACTCTTAACTTTTGTCAGAAACGCGTTTACACATATACCGGGGCAAAGCCTATTGCTTGCCGTCACGTTAACCATAGTCTATGCATTCTTCAAACGGAAAATATAACCACAAGAAAAAGGTGCTGCATATCTTCGGCATCCTGAACCGGGGTGGGGCGGAAAACCGCACGCTCGAGTTCATTATTCGGAATAAACAAACTAATGTCATTTACGACATGTTGGTTCTTTCCGGCGCCAAAGGCGTCCTTGACAATGAGTTCAATGAGGTGATCGGTGGCCAGATACATTATATCAAGCTCGATGCTTCGTTCTTCTTCAAGTTTATCAAGTTGCTCCGCAGCCGTAAGTACGATGTTATCCACTCTCATGTGCTTATGGTCTCGGCCATTTTTATGATGATCGCCTGGTTCATGGGTATACCTAAGCGCATTTCTCACCTTCGAAGTACTGGAAGCAGTGATAAGTCAATGGCCCGCTCAGTACGCGACTTTTTTCTGCGCCGTATGATGCGCATCTTCGCCACTAATATTATCGCCGTATCTGAGAGTGTCTCAATAGCCATCTGGGGTAAGAACTGGCGCAACGTCGGCAAGCTGCAGGTGATATACAACGGCTTTGTGCTGAACCCGAACAGTGCAATGTCTTACAACCGGATTATTAAGATCGGCCATATAGGTCGCTTCCACGAGGCTAAGAACCATGTTTTCCTGGCAGATATCTTTAAGGCCATTTGCGATAGCAATGACAATATCGTTTGCTCTATGACCGGCCGACTCGATAACGTTATTTATCCTGCCGTAGTTCAGAAACTAAAGAAGTATATTGACTCGGGTAAGATCATCATCCAGGGTGACAATGCAAACGTTTACGACATGATGAAGAACCTGGACATCATGATCACACCTTCTCGTTGGGAAGGGCTCCCGGGTATAATAATCGAGGCTGTTTCCTCGGGCGTCCCGGTGCTTGCCAGCGCCATACTGCCTAACAGGGAAGTGGCTGAGCACATTATGGGTGTCCGTATTGTAAACGGTTGGGATGTGAATGAATGGAAGGCCGAGCTGAATGTCCTCATTAACGCTTTGGAAAGTATGGGCAAGAAAGAAATGATAGAAGAAGTTCAGGCCTCATTCATCAATAGCCCTTTCTATTATAAAAATACCGACAGGCAATTGCTCGGTGTATACGGTGTAGAACCTGTAAAAGAATTAGTGCTTGCATAAACAAGGCGTAAATATCGTTTTAGAATTCCGGTTTTACATGGACGAAGCCGGGCAGGTGTATACTGATGCTTCTTTCGACTACCAGTTCTGGCAGCGCTATCTTATGGTATTCAGACATGTGAATATTATAGCTCGCGCTAAGCCGGTTCGTTCCGCAGACGTAAATGCGAAATGGAAGAAAGTAACTGGTGAGAGCGTTTCTTTTTCTCCAGTTCCGTTCTATCACGGCGTTGGCGATCTGCTAAAGAAAACCCCTAAGGTTATCCGCGAACTAAAGCGCATCGCCGCCTCCAACGATTATCCGTTTATCTTCCGCATGCCTTCCATTATTGCGGCTCTATTCTTTATGACGGACAGGAGCATTGCAGGCAGGGCATTTGGTGTAGAGATGGTAGGTGATCCTGAAGAGGTATTCAGTTCGCTCTCTCCTTTATATAGACCGGTAGGGCGTGCTTTTGTTCGCAATACCCGCAATATTATAAATAAGGCAAAGGCCGTGGCCTATGTAGAGCGTACTATTCTCCCTGCTAAGTATCCTGCAGCTGGTCATGGTAACGTCTTCTATTTCTCCAGCATCAATTTGCCCGATAATGCCATTGCAAATGCTGAACGCGTTTTTGAGAACAAGGAACATCTAAATATCATTTCTATCGGGTCTCTTGACCAGATGTACAAAGGGCCTGACATTCTACTGGATGTTATTGCAGCCTGCAAAACAAAAGGCTTGACAATTAATCTCACCTGGATAGGTGGGGGCATTTATCTTGACAGGATGAAGGAAATGGCCGTGAACCTCGGCTTGCAGAGCCAGGTCAATTTCACCGGCATGGTTACCGACCGCCAACAAATAGAGGCAGCCATGGATAGGGCCGATATGTTCGTCCTTGCTTCCCGCACTGAAGGTTTGCCACGGGCGATGATAGAGGCAATGGCCAGAGGCCTGCCGTGTATCGGTGCCAACGTAGGTGGAATACCGGAGCTCCTTACAGCAGATTATCTTTTTACAAAGGAAGCGAAACAGGAACTGGAAGCTTTGCTTCTCAATAAGGCCAATAACAGTAAAGAACTGGCAGTAATGTCAAAGCAAAATATTGAAACAGCAAAAAGATATGCAAATAGCAAGCTTGACAAAGAACGTGTCGGCTTCTACAACGCGGTATTGAGTTAATGAAAGTACTACATCTTATAAAGACAGCTGACGGTGCTGCCTGGGCTCACAGGCAGATAACAGTGCTCCGTGCCCATGGCGCTGAAGTAGCAATATGTCTGCCTCCGGGAAAGATGGCGGATAAGTATGCTGCAGAAGGCTTCAAAGTGTATCCTTTTCAGTTCAGCATCAATCCTGTGAAGGTCATTGGTGGCATGGCAGCCTTCAGGAAGGTCATTAAGGACTTTCAGCCCGATATCATTCATTCACATTTTATCATTACCACGCTTTTTGCCCGTCTTTATCGTTTCTTCTTTTCATTGAAGATGCCGCTGGTTTTCCAGGTGCCGGGTCCGTTGCATATGGAACATTCTTTCTTCCGCAATGCCGACCTGCGTTCTTCCAATGGGAATGATTACTGGATAGGTTCCTGCAACTGGACAAGCAAAAAATATCTTAGTTGTGGTATACCAGGAAGCAGAGTGTTCAAGTCCCTCTATGGTACAGATACCAGTTACGTAAAGCAGCACGAGCAGGGCAAACTGAGAAAGGAGCTCGGGCTTGGCAAAGATGATTTCATAGTAGCTATCGTTGCCTTTATGTACAAGCCCAAGGCTTATATAGGTCAGAAGAACGGGATCAAGGGGCACGAAGATTTCTTCGTGGGGGTTGCGGAAGCAATGAACAAGAATCCTAAAATAAAAGCGGTAGTGATAGGCGGTGCCTGGGATGGTGCTATCGATTACGAGGATAAATTGCTGAACATGGGGAAAGAACTCTGTGGAGATCGCATTTATTTCATGGGTTCGCGCACAGATGTGCCTGAGCTGTATGCGGATATTGATTTAGTTGTTCATCCGTCATACTCAGAGAACCTCGGTGGTGCGGCTGAGTCGCTGATGCTTGCTGTGCCAACTATAACCACTAACATCGGCGGCTTCCCCGATATTGTAATTGAGGGCGAAACTGGCTATCTTGTTAATGTAGCTGCTCCCGCAGAAATAGCTGATCGCAT